>NZ_JBDGQQ010000059.1:0-14703 GCF_042218895.1 Salinibacter sp.
CGTTTGGGAGAAAGAACGAAAAGCAACGTCACGGAGACCGACGGACGGTTGTGTTGTGAAAGTAGGGTGGGAGCGCGTATCGTCCAAATACTGAGGTTGTGAAGTCTCAACACTGGATTTCCTGTTTATCCTCCAGGCCGTTTCTTCCAGCCCTCTTCCCGAACCGGGCGTACTGGTTTGCCAGTACCTCGGCTCTCCACAAGGACCTCCGGGGATCTCTCCCTCCGTTCCGTGTCTGCCTACAACGCCAATGTTCATTGGCTTGGCTTCCCTTTCACCTTCCTCAAGGACGGGTTTCTATCTTCGGGGTGATGAAATCCCTACCTCCCGTCGTGGCTTCAAACCACTCGCGGTTTCCGGTTTTCGGCAGTGTTTAGTACTTGGTGTTCGGTCTTTGCTGCAACCCTTCGTGTAAGGTCCGCTAATTAACCGGCTCAAACTACTACGGTTGCTCCGCCGTTCTACCTGCCCGTTGGCCAATCTAGGGGCCTTGTCATTGTAGGCAGAACTTCCCAGATTTACAGGCTCGTCCCGTTCGTCCAACGTAGGTGCTCCCTCGCACATGTGCCTTGTACCCCTCTTCGAGGTTACTCCGGTTGAACCCTTTCGATCAAGATACAGGGTTCTACGGAACGACCCACGGCCGTTGCATGGAATCGGATAGACAGATCCCATGTAACCGGACTTCCCTTCGTTGCGAGTCCCTGCCAAGAGCGTACCCCGACTCTGTCTGGTATCAGTTCCGGTTCGCTTAGTGAAGGGATCCATCTTCTCGCAACGCTTCTTTTTCTCCTCATGCAGTGGCTTCGGGAAGGGGTCATCGTTTCCCAATGGCACTAAGGGGGTTCGTTTGCACTCACCTTGTTGGACATTACGCCAAGAGGAGCACTCTAGGAACTGCCACTGTCCCCATCTCCCCATTCCTGCCACAGATTTCTCACACCTATGGCCTATTCCATAAGTGCTTCGTGGCTCAGGGCGTAGATCCATCTTGCTGAATCCAGCTAGTGAAAGCATCCAAGCCTGTCCTTTTCTGGCTCACCTATCCGTGATGTGAGTATGTCCTGCCCCCTGGAGTGTGTCCGCAACGATGGACGATATGACGCGCCGGTAATACCTGCAAGGGTGTCGCAGGGTCGCAATCGGGGACCGTTCTCTGTTCCTTCCCCTTCCGACGGGGAGGCCAAAACGGCCCATCCGCGCTCAACCCGTCTCGACGTGCTCCCCGACGGAGTCCTGCTCACTAGAGGGAACGACGTAGGGGGAGGTCTCTGGGTGGCCAATGGGAAGTCCCATGAGGGCGAACCCGGGGGGAACGGTTGCCATCCAGGTGGGCGCGACGGCACCCGCTCCTAGGAAAAGTCCGGCGGCGGGGACCGAGAGCAGAAAAAGGCCACCGAGCGGAACGAGTCGCTTGGCGACGGAGGCGGATATAACTCGGTCGTGCCCGGCCCCAATTCCGACCGACAACCCCGCAAGGGCAGCAGGAAGAGCGAGCACGTGCAGCAGCGGCCATCCGCTGAGCATCGTCTGCCACAGGATTGCTCCCACCTTCATCATCCCAATGGCTGCTCCTGCCCCGAACACCGAGCCGGAATACCGTCGAATGTATGTCTGCACGTTCAATCTACGGGCTGTTGGTTTTGAGCCACTACAGGAACTCGTAGCTCGAATTCGATACGAGGTACTCTATATTGCGGGCGGCTGTGAGTTCCCACTTCGCGTTCGGCCCCCCTCCCAGGCCGGGGACTTTCCTGCTCCGTTGCGTTCCCCCTCCTCCCTGCGCTGCCCCGAATCATCGGTGGTCGGGCGCAGAAGAACACGGACCGGGAGCGACGGAGAGAGCGAGGCCCCACTGCACTAGGCGGCCCGTCCGGGGAAGACGACTGCGGGCGACGGGCTCGCCGAAGGATCCCCACTGCTCAACAGAATGGTGCGCACCCGGACCGCCTTCAGCCGGCCTCCCGAAGGCCTTGGCGTCCCCGCTCACATTCTCCCTCGGCGGTGCCCGAACGGTTTGGGGGGATACCGGATAGGAGAAGAGGCCCGTTCCACCACGTGTCACGGCCGGCAGATTTCCGCCATACACGCAGTGCCTGGCCCGACGGACTCGCCGCACCGTGCATCAGCGGCTCAGTCGCGCTCCCGACCGTTCTCCACTATCGGCCTGAAGAGCTCAACGATGGATTCTGTCACGCAAGTTACGCTCGGCGCCGCGGTGGGAGAAGCCGTCGCGGGCCGAGAGGCTGGGGGGAAGGCCCCGGTATGGGGAGGCCTCCTGGGCCTGCTTCCCGACCTTGACGTACTCGCGAACCCGTTCCTGACGGAAGCCCAGTCCCTGACCTTTCATCGAAGCGTTACGCACTCGCTGGTCTTTGCGATCGTTGCCACGGCCTGTGTGGCGGTTGGCCTTCGGCGTCTCCATTCCGACACGCCAGTGTCGCTGAGACGATGGGCGGGCCTGGCCGCCGCGGCGCTCTTTACACACATTGGCCTCGACTGCCTGACGACGTACGGCACCCAGATCTTCTGGCCATTCAGCCAGTACCCGGTGATCCTTGGGACGGTGTTCGTGATCGATCCGCTGTATACAGTCCCACTGGCGGCGGGTCTTTTGGCATCCCTGCGCGGAACGCGAAGCGACCGCATTTTCTTCGGGATGCCGCGACGGTGGTTAAACTACGCCGGCCTCGGGCTGAGTTCCGCGTACCTCCTCGTCACTCTCGTCAACAAATGGCACGTAAATCGAGTGTTCGGAGGCGCATTGGCCCGGCAGGTCCCTTCCGCCGAGCGCTTCCTCACGACCCCCACGCCCTTCAACAATCTCCTGTGGCGGGGGGTCGCCGAGGCCGACGACGGCTACTACATCGGCTTCTATTCCCTGCTGGACGACGATCGATCGATCCATTTCCGATACGTGCCGCACCGACACGACCTGCTGGGCGACACCCGGGAGAACACAGTCCCTCGGCGGCTGCGTCGCTTCTCGCGGGGCTACTACATCGTCCGCCGCGCCCCCGGCGGGGACCTTCGGATCCACGATCTCCGCTTCGGGCGCAACGATTTAGGGCTGACGTCGGAGGGCCAGTACCTGTTTACGTATCACCTGCAGGAGGGACCGGGCGGTCGCATCACGGGCATGCGCCAAGAGGAGCCCCCCATTCGACTCACGCGCCCGCTTCTTCGCAAATTCTGGGCCCGGATTCGGGGCCAGACGGCGGTGGTGCCGCCCACCCTGAATGCAAAACCCGAGTAACTGGAGGATTTCCTCTCGCCAGGGGGGCGAAAATTGGTACTTCCCCTTCTGCCTCAGTACCTTCAGGGCAGTCTCGAATTTAAAAGCCGACGCACTTTTTTCGTCCTCATGAGTGATTTCCTCTCCCAGTCCCAGAATTATGTAAACGCCGAGACCATCCAGGTGCTCGGCTCCTATCTGCTGAGCATCGTTGCGTTCATCCTTATCCTCGTCGTGGGACGGTACGTGGCCACCTGGGTCCGCAACCTCATCCGTGGGGGGCTCGATCGACCGAAGGTCGACACCACGCTCACGAAGTTTGCGGGCAACTTTGCGTACTACGCCATCTTTCTGCTCGCCATCTTGGCCGGCCTGAACACGGTCGGCGTCGAAACCGCCAGCTTCGTCGCGGTGCTCGCCGCCGCGGGGTTCGCGGTGGGGCTCGCCCTGCAGGGGACCCTCGCCAACTTCGCGGCCGGCATCATGCTGCTCATCTTCCGTCCGTTCAAAGTGGACGACTACGTCGAGATTGCGGGCGAGACGGGCTTCGTGAAGGACCTGTCCCTCTTCTTCACGCGCATCACCACGCGGGACAATCGCCTCGTGATCATTCCGAACGGCGACATCTTTGGGTCTACCATCCGCAACATTTTTGCGAACGACACTGTCCGGGTGGACTGCGACGTGGGCACCGACTACCCCGCCGACATTGACGCCACCCGCGAGGTGCTCCTGGAAGCGGCCCGCAACGTGGACGGCCGCGTCGAGGACAAGGGCGTGCAGGCCGCCCTCAAGGGGCTGGGCGACTCGGCCATCGACTGGCAAGTGCGCGTCTGGGCGGAGCCGGACGATTACTTCCGTCTCCGACAGGAGTTGGCCCGCCAGGTGAAGTACAAGCTGGACGAGGCCGAGATCGGCATTCCGTACCCGCAGATGGACATCCACCTGGATGAGCTGAACGGGGAGGCCGACACCGAATGAACCGGGGCCGATCCGGCCGGATCGACGTGTGTCCTTTCCACAAAACGCCTGTCCGACCGGAACGCGCCGCAGCCGGTCTGCTAGGAAGGGATGGTTACGTCCGTCACCCTTTAATCATTAATCAACAGTCAGCTCTCCACACTTATGCCCCAACGTTCTGCCGAAGCAACGTGGGAAGGCGATCTTTCCGACGGCAACGGTACCATGGCGGTAGAGAGCGGTGCCTACGAGGGCGCCTTCTCTTTTCGTTCTCGCTTTGAAGACGGCGCCGGCTCGAACCCCGAGGAACTGATCGCCGCCGCCCACGCCGGCTGCTTTTCCATGGCCCTTTCCAACGTGATTGCCGAGGAGGGATACGATCCCGAGTCGGTACACACGAACGCGGACGTCACGCTCCAAGTCCAGGAGGACGGCCCCGCGATCACGAAAATTCACCTGACGACGGAAGCCTCCGTTCCGGACCTCGACGACGACGCCTTTCAGGAGTACGCCGAGGCCGCCAAGTCAGACTGTCCCGTGTCGAAGGTGCTCGCAGGGGCCGAAATTACCCTCGACGCCACCCTTGCCTAATTGTGTCATTGTCCGCTGGGAGGTCGAGGACTTCGCCCCGGGCGTTCCCGACGGCCTGGGGCATCTTTCGTCCCTGTTGCTCGCGTGCAGGCTTCTCGTCACGCTACGAGCGGACCCGGAGCACAATCTTGCCCACATTCGTGTCGTTCTCCATGCACCGGTGGGCCTCGGCCACTCGCTCCAGTCGTAGATTGAGCTGGTGACGGGTTCAAGCCGTTCGTCGACGACCTCCGGCAGTGCGTCGGGGACGAGGTCCTGGGTGCGCTGGACCTTGCAAGCGAGACTTCGATCCCGAGGGGCAGAGGTGAGGACCGCGGCAAGCTCACCGAGATCCAGAAGCAGCTGGAGATCCCGATCCCGCCCTACGGTGGAGCCCACTCGGGGGACGAGGCGGTCGCAACGGCTGACGACCTCGGTTCCCCCCTCATCCGACCCAACTGCGTGTTGGCGGCGAGAGGATGCGCCTCGCCACTGACTGCGACGAGGGGGCCACGCACGTCGAGACCTCTCGATCTACCCCGACGACGAGATCCCGCTAGACCGCCGTCCTCCCGCGGTTCAGCCTGTCGGACCAGGCGCAGGAGATGATCCGGCGGTGCACACGTGACCTGGCGTTCGCGCTCGAGGCGCCGGACCTCCTCAACGTGTAGATGATCGTGAAGGACGGAGTTGTATACCCCATCTTCGCCCCCCCGCTGGCGGCCCTGCAGGACTCAGAGATTTGACGTTAACGTTGTACGATCATTGTAGGAATAAACGCACATTCGGGCCGCACTCGTCCTGCTCTCCAAATCCGACCTGGGTCGAGATCGACTGAAGCTACCGGTCGTGTTCCGTGCGAGCAACCCGGTTGGCAGAGAGACGCGCAGAGGTCTCAAAGACTACAACTAATGGTAATGTTAGTATTCGCAGGTAATTCTTCAAAATCAGCTACCCTGGGGGAGGGGGTGTCGAAGGTCGGATAGACAGGCTGTCCAGAGGCTCGCTACCCATCGAGAACCCGGACCAGCGCCACGGTCGCCAGCGGGGCGATCAAGGTCGCCGCCAGCAGGCCGCCGGTCACCGTCACGGCCATCCCGGTCCAGAACGTCCCCTCCTGCGGAAACACCAGCATCGGCAGCATCGCCACACACGTCGAGAGGGTCGTCGTCCACATGGGCCGCAGGCGCTCCCGGAGGGCGAGGCGCACGAGCGGCCCCACCGCGCCGTGGGGACGGGCCTCCCGCAGCCGCTGGTAGCGGTCCACCAGCAAAATCGAGTCGTTGGCCGCGAGCCCCACCAGCAGCACCGACCCGATGAACGCGCCCTCCGCAAAGGCCAGGTCGCCCGCGAGCAAAAACGCCGCGGCCACGCCCACCAGCGCCGTCGGCACGCTCAGCAGCACCACGCACGGCAGGCGCCACGACTCGAACACCGCCGCCGTGGCGAGGAAGACGAGCACGATGGTGCCGAGCACCACCCACCCATAGGTGCGCTCGGTTTGCTCCGAGAAAAAGCCGCCCTGCTCCCGCTCCAGGCGGTAGCCCGGGGGCGTCGAGAAGCCCTCCAGCGCCTCCTGGAGGAACTCCTCGCCCATGCGGTGCGGCCCGCGGTAGTCGACCTGGATGTAGCGCTTGTACTGCTGGTTCTCGCGCACGATGCGGCTGGGCACGGTCTTCACCGCGTAGTCGGCGCTGCTCTTGAGCTTCACCTGCGTGCTGCCCGCCAGCACAAGGGGCCGGTCGATGAGCGTCTGCACGTCCGTCTCGTCGGCGCCTTCGACCTTCAGCCGCACGTTGAGCTGTGGAGCGCCCTGCAGGTCGACCCGGAAGGCGCGGCGGCGCGAGGTGAGCACCGGGCGGAGTCGGGCGGCGAGACGCTGGGGCGTCACGCCGGTGCGGGCCTGCGCGTCGGGGCCGAGCCGAAAGCGCAGCACCTCCCGCGAGCGCCGGAAGCCGTACTGCCCGGCGTCGGTGTTGACGGTGGCGACCCGCCGGCTGGACCGCTTCAGCCGCCGGGCGAACCGCTCGGTGAGGGCCTCCAGGTCGCCGTAGTTCGGGCCGTAGGCGACGACGGTGAAGCCGGAGATGTTGGTGCCGCTCCGGCTGTAGTAGCCCTGCGGCAGGAGGCCGCTCACGCTCACGTCGATCCCCGCCAGCAGGACCGCCTCCTGGATGAGGCGCTCCCGCAAGACGTACGGCTCGATCGTCTCCAGCGACCCCTCGGTGAAGAGGACGCGCAGGGACGCATTCCGCTCCGAGACGCGGGCCACCGTGCGGCGCACCACGCCCGAGGCCAGGGCGGTCTGCTCAAACCGGCGGAGCAGCGAGTCGGCCCGCTGGATGGGATTGCCGGGCGGAAAGCCGAGGCGCACACTCACCTCCGGCTCCGTCTCGTAGCCCCACTGCTCCCCAAAGGTCGTCTGCTGCACGAAGGGCCGCACCACGCCGCCCAGCGCCGGATCGAGCCATTCACGAGACTCCTCCACGACGTCGCTTCCCATCGCCGCGTTGTAGACGCCGACGAGCCGCTGGATTGGCACCGGCCGCGTGCCCTCGTCCGGAGTGCTGATGGTAGCGGGCAGCGCCCACAGGGGCACGCCCACGAGCAGGAGGAGCCCCGCGAGCGTCGACTTCGGGGCCCAGGCGCCCACCCCGTACGGCCCCTCCACGAGGCGGCGCAACCAGCGGGGCCGGCGGCGGGTCCACGTGGGCCGGGGCAGCCACCGCCCGAGGACCGGCACCAGCAGGACGGCACTCGCCAATGAAGCCGCCAGCGTGAGGGCCGTGAGCACGCCGAAGGGGAGGAAGAGATCCCGCAGGTTGCCGCTCAGGTACACCAGCGGCAGCATCACCGCGATCGTCGTGAGCGTGCCGCCCACCAGCGGCAGCGCCACCGCCCGCACGCTCCGCGTTGCGGCATCGCCGAGGGGCGCGCCCGGCGGCCGCCGTTCCCGCTGGAGGATCAGCTGCTCGGTCACGATCACGCTGTTGTCCACCAGCAGGCCGAACACGAGCACTAGGCCGCCGAGCGTGATGAGGTTGAGCGTGAGGCCGAGCGGCTGGAGCAGGGCGAGGGCGACGGCCAGGGCCACCGCCACGGTGAAGAGCACCACCCCGGCGGCCCGCAGGCTGCGAAGCATGAGGAGCAGGACCAACACGACCAGCAGCAGCCCGATGCCGCCCCGCCACTGAAGCGCCCGGAGACGCTGGCGCACGTCCTTGCTCTTGTCGGTGGCCACCTCCAGGCGCGTCTCCGCGGGCAGTGTGGGGCCCAGTTCCTCGATGCGGGCCCGAACCCGATTGGCCGTCTCGACCATGTGGCTCCCCGGCGCGCGGTCGAGCGTAAGGGTGACGACCGGGTCCCCGTCGATGCGCGTGATGGAGCGGCGGGGGGCGGCCTTGAGCTCCACGGTCGCCACGTCGCGCAACTTGACCGGCGGCCCCGTGCGTCCGGGGCGGCTCACGACCACGTCCCGCAGCCGCTCCACCCGGTCCACAGCGGGCGTGAGGAGGAGGGGGGCCCGGCCCTTCGCTCGCAGGCGGCCGTAGACGGCGTTCGTGGTGGCGTCGCGGAGGGCGCGGCGGGCGGCGTCCGCCTCGATATTCTGCGCCGCGAGGCGGTCGGGGTCGAGCGTGACGAGCAGCTCGCGCGTGGTGCCGCCCCGCACCCGCACGTCGGCCACGCCCGAGAGGCTGCTGAGGCGCGGCGAGACCTGATCCTCGGCGAGGCGGCGGAGCGCGGAGGGCTCTTGAGGCCCCACGAGCTGCAGCGTCATGAAGCCCTGCTGCTCGCGCAGTTCCTCGGGTACCCGCTTGGTGAGCTGCGGCGAGACGCGGTCCGGCAGGCTTTCTTCTAGGAGGCGCAGCCGCTCGCTCACGCGGGCGGTGAAGGGACCGAGATCGGTGCCTTCCGCCACCTTGAGCGTCACGGTGGACCGTCCTTCCTGCGAAATACTCTCAATCCCTGCGATGCCCTCCACGTCCTGCACCGTCCGTTCGATGGGGGCGGTAATGTAGCGCTCCACGGCCCGCGGCGAACTGCCGGGCCAGGTGGCCGTCACGCGCACCTCCGGCAGGTTCGTGGTGGGCACCCATTCGAGCGGCACCTGCGTGGCCATCCAGCCCCCGCCCAGCAGGAGGGCCACCGCCCACGCCAAGACGGGCGTCGGGCGCGCCACCCAGCGCTGGAACCAGGAGGAATCTTCGGGGCGATCAGTCACGGAAACGCGTCGGCTGCAGGGACAGTGTGGACGTGAGCGGCGTCATGCATTCGAGGGAAGATGTCGAATCAAGACCCGGTCTGGATTTGGTACCGGACCAGTGCTGGGGCTCCGGCCTCCGTGGTGGTCGATCCGTAGGCCTTTTCGTTCTGCACGGCCTCGATTCGGACCTCTCGCGGAAGCTGTATCGGATGGATGGTCTTCGTCTCGGGGTCGAGGACCCACCACCGTGTCGCATCGGCACTCGGCCCCTCCGGCGGACGGCGGACCCACAGCCGTCCGTCGTCGGCCACCACGAGGTCGGTGAAGGCGGGCTTCGTGTCCGGCACAGCCGACGCGACGATTGACCGGAGCTTAGAGTTGACCTCCTCCAGCGCCGAATCGCGGGCGGCCTCCGTGACGGGCACGGGCTCGGTGGGCAGAGCGGCCGCAACCTCCGAGGTCCCGTTCGGGGCGTGAGCCACGACGTGGAGGCTGTCCGTCCATCCATGGTAGAGACGCGCATCGGGACCGACAGCCGTGGCGACGGATCGGTCGAAGGGCACCCCTGCGACGCGAAACCCGCCTCCATCCAGCGATTTCAGCGCGACCCGGGGCCGGGGGACGAGCATGAGCGTGTCGCTGGGCGTGCCCGTCTCCTCAATGAGTCGCCAGGGATGAGGGTCGGGGTTGGTCACGCCCTCTTCAGGAACGGAGCCGGAGGTAAAGCTTCCGACGAGGTGCTTCCCCAGAACACGTACTTCTACGAAGTATCCCTTCTCTGCTGAGATCGTCACTGTACGCGCGAGGTCGTATGTCGGGGGTGGGGCAAAGACCGTGAGCCGTCGTTTCTGCAAGTCGAACGCATAGATCGAGTCGCCCCGAGCCACCTGCACGCTGCGAAGCCGCTGAAACTCTCCCGGACCTTCTCCCGGCCCGCCGAGCGTGTCGAGGAGCGTGCCGTTTGGGCGCAGGACCTTGATGTCGTGAGCCTGGGGATCGGCCACCACGATGTGGCCCCCAGAGGTCACGTCCAGGTCCCGAATGGACCCGAAGTAGAACTCCTTGGTCTCGGCCACGCGGAGGTCCTCGGTGAGAGTGAGACCGTTTTTCTTCAGGGTCCAGTCGCCGAGGGTCCGTGTGTCATCGGATTCGCCGCAGCCCCCAAGTACAACGCTGAGCAGACAAATCCACGTGAGGGGAGCGATAGAGCGAAGAGGACGAGTCATAGGATTGCCGAACCTGGTTTCGGGGTCAATGGTACGGGCATCAATCGTCAGTTCCCGGCGCGGACGCGGTACCGCACCACGGCAGGGGCCCCATTTTCCGTCGTGGTCGTGCCGTAGACCGTGCCGTCTTGCACAACCTCAATGGCGACCTCGGATGGCAGCTGGACCTCCTGAATGGCCTTCGGCGCGGGGTCGAGGACCCACCAGGTCGTCGTGTCTGGCTCGGCCGTCTTGGCGGGACGCTCTACCCAAAGCCGCCCGTCGTCGGCGACCACTAGGTCGGTAAACGCCGGCTTCATTTCGGGCAGGGCGGACCGGAGCGTCGATCGGAGTTTCTCGGGGTAGTCCTGCAGCGCGGAGTCGCGCGCGGCCTCCGTCACCGGGACCGGCTCCGCCGGAACGCTCGCGATACCCTCCGTGGTTCCGTCGAGCGACGTCGCCTTTATGTGAAGGCTGTCGGTCGAGCCATGATAGAGTCGGGCGTCGGGCCCCGGTGCCACGCGCGTCTCTCGCCCGAACGGAAGGTATGCAATGGCGGCCCCGGGCCCCCCGAAAAAGGTGGCGACCTTTCGCCGGTGCGCCGTCAGAAGCGTATCGCCCGCGACGCCCGTCTCGTGGATCGCGCGCCAGAACGCGGGCGACGGGCGCCGGAGTCCCTCCTTTCGGGTGTATCCCGGCGTAAACCGGCCCGCGAGACGGTCTTCCAGGACGTAGACCTGCGTGAGGTTTCCCACGTCACTAGTGACGAGCACCGACCGGGCAAACGTGGGCGAGGGGGGTGGGGTGAACACCGTGAGTCGATCGCCCACGACGTCGAACACGTGCACCGAGTCGCCCCGAGCGGTGTGGACTTGGCGGGGACGCTGGAATTCCCCGGGCCCCTGTCCCTGCCGCCCGAGCGTATCGAGGAGCGTCCCGTCGGGGCGGAGAATCTTGAGATGAGTGGCCTCCCCGTCGAGGACGACCATGCGGCCCCCGCTTGTCACGGCAAGGTCCTGGATCGAGCCGATGAAGTAGCGCTCCGTCTCGCTCACCTGAAGCTCCTTGGCGAGCGTCAATCCATCGGTCCTCAGGGTCCAGTCGCCGAGGTCGGAGGTCCCGCCGGAGCCAGATCCGCCACAGCCGGCCACCACCGTGGCCACCATGAGGACCGAAGCGAGGAGAAGGGCACTCGATGTGCGATTGCTCATGGTGTGATTGGGAGTTATTCGGTTGCTGCTCCGTCCGTGCGAACGCGATAGCGCACCACGGCGGGGGCGCCGTTCTCGGTGGTCATCTGGCCGTAGGCCTGTCCGTTTTTCACGACCGTGAGCTGCACCTCGCTGGGCAGCGTCGTCGTGGCCACGCGCTGCTCCTCGGGCCACGCCACCCACCACGCCGTGCTGTCGGGAGTCGCCGTCGGCCGCCCGAACCAGTACCGGCCTTCGTCATCGACCAAGAATTGGGTGAACGCCGGCTTCGAGTCG
The DNA here is from genome assembly GCF_042218895.1 of Salinibacter sp. Classification (NCBI taxonomy): domain Bacteria; kingdom Pseudomonadati; phylum Rhodothermota; class Rhodothermia; order Rhodothermales; family Salinibacteraceae; genus Salinibacter; species Salinibacter sp. The sequence goes on from NZ_JBDGQQ010000059.1 coordinate 11,662, forward strand.
GGGATCTTTTTTCGCACCTGTTCTCGGCCGCGGGTACGGCCATCGAGCGCTTCGGCAATCTCGTCGTCGGTGACGGGGGGCACTGACTCGAAGGGAACGCGGACCGTACGCTCGGGCTGACCGGTCGGGCCGTAGGCTAGGGCCGTCAGGCTGTCGCTCCAGGCGTAGTGCACGCGTCCCTTCGGTCCAAGTGCAAAGTGTGGGTAGGGCGTGAAGGGGACGTACAGGAATAACTTTCTGCCGTCCCCGAGGTCCTTCGAGGTCACGCGATAGGGCGGTGTGGTGAAGAGTATGTCGCCGACCGTTCCGCCCGGGCTGACGGACCGCACGACCATTTGGGCGTCTTCTTGAACCACGGCCCGAGCCCCCGGCGAATACACGAAGAGAAACGCTCGGTCGGTGCTCGACCCCGCCCTGCCGGGAATCATCATGTTGATGGGGGTGCCCCGGTCGGTGCGGGCCAGGAACACCCGCTCGAATGCGAGTCCAGGCGCAAAGACGTGCACGCGGCCGTCGGAGCCGTCCAGTACGTAGAGCGAGTCGCCGCGAGCCAGTGCCAGTTCGAGTGGGTGCCGAAACCCCCCCGGGCCCTCCCCTCGCATGCCCACAGTGTCCTCCAGTGCACCATCGGGCGAGAGCACCTTCACGTGATAGGCCTGATTGTCGGCGACATAGATCCGTCCCTCGTCCGCGACGACCACGTCGGCAATTTCGCTAAAGAAATATGCCTCGTCGTCGCCCACGAGGAGGTCCCGCTCGAGGGTCAGTGCGCCCTCCTCGACGGTCCACTCAGGGGAGGAGTCAGCTGTGTCTCCTCCACACCCGACGAGGACCAGCGTGGAAAGGGCAGCGCCGCAAAGACAGACTAGCAGGCGCGCTGAGAAGCGCAACATGGGAGAAGAAGACTACTGTTCAGAATTGACGCGAATGCGGTACCGTACCAGCGCGGGCGCGCCCTTCTCCGTGCTCGTTTCTCCGTAGGCGTAGCCGCCCCGCACCGCCTCAATATCGACCTCATCCGAGAGCCGGGTCGTGGCCACGCGTTTCTCGTCGGGCCACGCCACCCACCACGCCGTACTGTCCGGATTCGCCGTAGGGCGTCCAAACCAGTAGCGGCCCTGGTCGTCCACCAGGAACTCCTCGAAGGCGGGCTTGGTGGACGGAATGCGGTTGCGGACGAGGTCCCGCGTCCGATCCCGATCCTCGAGCGCGCGCTCGATGTCGGCGTCGGTGACGGGGACGGGGTCGAACGGCACCTCGACCGTGTCCACTGCCCGACCCGTCCGGTCGTAGGTCCTCACGCTCAGGCCGCCACTCCACGCATGGTAGATGCGCCCGTCCGCTCCAGCGGCAAAGTGGGGCTCCCGAGCAAAGGGGATACGGGCGAATAGCATGCCCCCGTCCACTTTCCTCATCGCCATCTGGTAGGGGCGAGCAGTGAAGAGCGTATCGTCGGCCGCGCCGTCCGCCCCAGCGGACCGTACGACGTACGGGGCGTTGTTCTGCACGACCCGACGGGCCGCCGGGGCATAGACAAAGATAAAGCCCGGGGCCTCCGCGGACACTATCACGTCGCTAGGGCCTTGCGTCTTACTGCGCGCGAGGGAGTACGCAAACGCCCCACCGGGCCCGAACACCGAGACCCGCCTGCGAAAGGCATCCAGAACGTACAGCGAGTCGGAGCGAGCAACCGCAACCGCCGAGATCCGTCGAAACTCCCCGGGCCCTTCCCCCTCTCGCCCGACCGAGTCGCGAAGGGTGCCGTCCGGCGCAAGGACCTTCACGTGCACGGCCTCCCCGTCTACGACATACATTTGCCCATCGGCCCCAACGGCGACGTCGCCAACTTGGCCGAAGTAGTATTCCTCGTCGTCGCCAGCGAGAAGGTTCCGCTCAAGCGTCAGCGCGCCCTCCTCGACGGTCCACTCGGCGGCCTCCTTCGTCCCCTCCCCGCCGCACCCCACGATCAGGAGGAGGACAAGACTCACGATCGAGAACGCGATGCAGGGGGAGGCACGTGCGGGCATGGCGGAAGGGAGAACGTGTCGACAGATCATGATCGAGGCAACGATTACGTGGTGCGGGCCACAAGCTGATACAGCACCGGCACCACCAGCAGCGTGAGCACCGTGGCGCTCAGCAGGCCGCCCACGATGGCAATCGCCAGGGGCGCGCGGATCTCGGCTCCGGCGCCCAATCCCAGGGCGAGCGGCAGCAGGCCCAGCACCGTCGTAATCGTCGTCATGAGGATGGGCCGGAAGCGGGCGCGCCCCGCCGCCTCGATGGCCGTGCGCAGGGACATGCCCCGCTCCCGCCGCTGGTTGATAAAGTCGACCTTGATGATCGCGTCGTTGACCACGATGCCGACCAGGACCACACAGCCGGTCAGGCTCATCAGGTTGATCGTCTGGCCGGTGACCCACAGCACCGCGGCGACGCCCGCGGCGGCGAGGGGCACCGCCGCGAGGATCACGAAGGGCTGCCGCAGGCGCTCAAACTGGGCCGTGAGAATGAGGTAGACGAGGAGCAGACTCAGCAGCAGGCTCCACCCCACCGCGCGCAGGCTCTCACGGAAGGCCCGGTTCGCGCCGCCCACCTGCCCGCGCACGCCGGGCGGGAGGGTGCGTGCCAGGGTCGACTGCACGGCGTCGACCGCTTCCGACAGGCCGCGATCCTCCGCCACGTCGGCCACGAGGCGCACGATGGGGGCCTGCCCGCTTCGCAGCAGCGCGGCGGGGAGGGCCGTCGTCTCGGCCCGCACGAAGCGTCGCAGCGGCAGGCGGCCGTTGGGCGTCTCGATGGTGCGTTGCAGCAGCGCCTCGATCGAGGCCACGTCGCGGCTGTGCACCACGATGGGGATCTCGCGTCCCACCTGTCGGAGGGCGGTGGCCTCGACCCCGCGGGCCGCCGCCTCTAGGGCGCGCCCCACGGCCTCGGGCCGCACGCCGTATCGGGCCATGACCTCGCGCTTCAGACGCAGGCGGTACGCGGGCACCTCCGCCGCCTCGGCCCGCCGGACGCCCGCCAGCTCGGGATGGGCGC
>NZ_JBDGQQ010000006.1:0-9933 GCF_042218895.1 Salinibacter sp.
AGCGGAAGACGACGCAGCGGAAGACGACGCAGCGGAAGACGACGCAGCGGAAGACGACGCAGCGGCAGAAGACGAAGAATCGGCAGAAGACGAAGCGACAGAGGAGGACGATTCGTCCGAAGACTTTGCCCACGTATTTCAGGGGTCCCTTCCTGCAGAAGGACGGACCGAGACCCTGGACTTCGGGACGGTGTTCGGGGATGCGAACGGGAACGGCGGGGCGGATGAGGGAACGGACGCGCCTGGGGATACCGACGACGAGGACCAGGCTGAGCCGGTGGAACGAAGGGGCGACAGTGTGCCTCCCTCCGAAAAACTGGAAATGTCTGCAGGGGAGGCCCCGTCGGACGCCTCCGAGGAGGCTGAGAGTCCCCCCGACGATTCCCCCTCCTTCGCGTCTCGCCCCGACAGCTCGTTTCTCTGGGTCACCGAACAGCCCACCGACCATTCGGCGGCCGTCTCCATCGATCGGCTGGGCGAGTCGCGCGCGAGAGATGCGAATGCCTTCCTCCTGCGGGGGCGTGGCAAAAAGCCCTACAAGCTCCTCACGCGGATCCGGAGCCACGCGGACATGAGCATCTACCTGAAGCCCGTCTTCTGGCGCCGCACCGAGGGGATACAGTCGCCGGTGGGCGACCACGTCGATGGAGAGTGGACGCGGGACGAGCGGGAGGTCTTTGGCGCGTTGCAGGGCCAGGCTGCGTCGATTAACCAGCGAGTCAACAACTTGATCGACACAGGCGGAGAAGAAGGAGGCGGCGTGGAGCTTCGAGTGCTCCGGTTTATGGCGACGCGGAATCACGAATTCACCCCGCGGCGGACGGTCGAGAATGCCGACGGGTTTGTGTATCCGAAGCTGTCCCCCCTGCTTGAACGAGAGTCCCGGAGTGGTGGGGGCGAGTTGTCGCAGGTCCTGAGGAGTCTTGAAGACCGGCGCCTGCTGGCCGGCGAGTTTGTCCTGCGCCAGCGTGCCTGTCGGAACTGCAGTAGCGCGTTCCTGAACTTCGAGGAGATGTGCCCGCACTGCGGCTCCACGGACATCGACACCGACGACTTGGTGCACCACTTCCGGTGTGCCTTTACCGGCGCCCTGGACGAGTACAAAGAGGAACAGGGAAAGCTAGTGTGCCCGAAGTGCGACCGCGCTCTCAAGCAGATTGGGGTCGACTACGACAAGCCCAGCGTCGTGCACACGTGCAATCGGTGCAGTGAGCAATTTCAGGACCCGGAGATACAAAGCACCTGCTACCGGTGCGAGCACACCAATCCCCCGGACCGACAGGTTGAGCGCCAAATTAAGGAATACGAGGTTACGGCCCTGGGGGAGGAGACGGCGATGTACGGCCTGAGCGACTCCCTGTTGTCGATCCTGGAACGGGAGAGCCGGGTGCTGGACTACGCCACGTTCCAGCTGATCGTGGAATCGGAGGCGGCCCGGATCGAGCGGTACGAGCGCTCCACGAGTTCGCTGCTTCTGGTGCGGGTGACGGGACTGAAGGATCTTCGGATGGAGTTGGGAGATCGGAGTCAAGAGGTCATCGAGGAGATTGCGACGGCCTTCGACAACACGCTACGCTCTTCGGACTACCTCTCCTCCCGGGACGAGTCGCTTTACATGTTCCTGCTCACCGAAACCGATCAGTCCGGGGCCCGCCGGGCGGGCGAGCGACTCGAAAACAACATCGAGGGCGTGCTGAGTCAGAACCTTCAGCGTCCGCCACAGCTCGACATTGCCGTGCAGCCGGTATACGCGGACGTCGACCTCGACGATCTTTCCGAACAGTTCCTGGGCAGACACCCCGAAGAGCCTGCCGTCGCGAATGGACGTTGAGTGCTCAGGGCCGGGGCTGCAGGGAAGAGCCGCTCCGGGGCTCTGGAAAAGAGGGCGACCGCGGAGCCCGCTCCCGGCCGAGGCCTCGTCCCCGAGCACGAACGCTGCGTCGAGACAACCCGAGCGGCCCTTATCCCCAGCTGATTTTCCTGCCGATGGTACAACTCATCGACTCATTTTTCAGCGTACTGGCGGGGATGAGTCTGTGGGACTTCGTCATGTACTTCTGGCCGTTCTTTGTGATCGACTTCGTCCGGTACACGGTCCTGGACGGAATCGGGGTCCTGCGTTATCTCTACAAGTGGAGGATGCAGAATGGGGACGACGGGCCCCGCACGGAGGCCCGGCGACAGCTCTATGGCGAATATCCGCTGGTCACCGTCATTATTCCCGGAAAAGACGAGGGGCCGAACCTGGGGCCGCTCATCGACTCGCTCCACCAGCAGACGTACGGGAACCTCGAGATCATCGTCATCGACGACGGCTCTGAGGACCGCACGCCCGAAATTGGGCGTCGGCTCGAAGAAGAAGGGCGCATCGACCGGTTTCTGCGCCAGCGGGTGCGCGGGGGCAAGGCCAGCGCCGCGAACACCGGCCTCCGGTGGGCCGACGGGAAATATGTCGTCCACATCGATGCGGACTCGTACCTCCGCGACGATGCCATCGAAAAGTCCTTGATTCCCTTCTACATGGAAGAGCGGGTCGGGGCCGTTGGGGGAGATATTCGGTCCGCAAACGCCTCGGAGAACCTCACGACGCGGGCGCAGGCATTCGAGTATCTGAAAACCATCACCCTCGGGCGGACGGCGAGCACCGAGTACGGGATCCTCCGAATCGTATCCGGGGCCTTCGGCACGTTTCGGACGGAGACCCTGCGGCGGCTCGGGGGCTGGGACGTGGGGCCGGGACTGGACGGGGACCTCGTGCTCAAACTGCGGAAGCTGGGGCTAAAAATTCTGCACGTGCCCGATTCGGTCTGTTACACCAACATGCCGACGGACCTCGACTCCCTTGCCAAGCAGCGCTATCGATGGAGCCGGTCCCTCGTGCGCTTCCGCATGCGCAAGCACAACAATCTGCTGAACCCGAACAGTCCGTTTCGGTGGGCCGACCTGGTGACCGTTCTCGACAATATTTTCTTCATGGTGGTGTTAGACCTGAAGTGGGTCGTGTACACCATACAGTTGATTATGATGAACGTGAGCATAATCCCGTTCATACTGTTCACGAACCTACTGTTGTACACGTCAAATAACATAATCAACTACGGGCTCGTGAAGTCCATCCTGGCCATCAGTGATACCAGGGAGCCGCATCACGGGCTCCTCTTCATGGTCCCGCTCATGCCCTGGTACTTTGGGTTCTACCTGCGTTCGATTCGGTCGCTTGGATACATCATGGAGGGCCTCTTCCAGGCCAGCTACTGGGACTCTTGGAACCCGTGGAAGGTGAGCAAGCAGGCGATCAAGGAAGGCGTGTAGCGGGCCGTGTCAGCGTAGACCGGTCGCCGCCCCTCGGGGGGGCGAGCGTGGGGGCAATCTCGCCGCCAGGGTTGCAGACAGGGCCGCGAGCGCCCGGTCGGACGGGATAGAGATTCCACATCCTCTTTTGTATGTTCTCTCAGTCGACAACACCTTCCGCTGACGCGCTCCGATCTCTGGGCAAGTAGATCGGCCGCGGTGCGCCTCGTCTCCGAGAGACAGGGGCTTCCGGACGGTGGTCGGCTGTGTCTCTTCGTCCCGATCATTCCAGTTGTTCTTCCGCAATTTGTCCGTAGCGTCCGACCGATGAATCGATCCGATCCCCAGCACCCGCCGGCCGAGAGCGAAGCGTCCCGCCAACTCCTGACTCGCATCGAGAACCGCGAGGCAACAATTGGAGTCGTCGGGCTCGGGTACGTCGGATTGCCCCTTGCCGTCGAGTACGCCCGGGCCGAGTTCGATACGATTGGAATCGACCTGGATGAGCAACGCGTCCGCCAGTTGAATGCGGGTGAGAATTACATCGACGATTTGACCGACGACGAGGTGTGCGCGCTCGTGAATGAAGGGCCGCTTCGCGTCCAGGGATCGTTCGAGGAGGCGTCGGAGGTCGATGTATTTTTTGTGTGCGTGCCCACGCCCGTCACCGACACCAAAGATCCGGACCTCAGCTACGTCGAGTCGGCGACGGAGTCGATTGCCCACCACCTTCGGCCGGGGCGTCTCGTCATCCTGAAGAGCACGACGTACCCCAGCACGACCGAGGAGGTGGTGCTTCCGCGCCTCCGGACGGCCGCCGACGAGCGCGGGTTGGATCTGGGGGAGGACTACTTTTTGGCCTACAGCCCGGAGCGCATTGATCCCGGCAACGACATGTACAAAACGGGGGACATTCCGGTCGTCGTGGGCGGGGTCACAGACGCGTGCACGGAGGCGGCGGAAGGAGCGATTCGGGCCGTCAACTCGGACGTGCACCTCGTCTCGAATCCGAAAGTGGCGGAGATGGAGAAGCTGTTGGAAAACATCTTCCGCTCCGTCAACATCGCGCTGGTCAACGAGCTCGCGCAGCTCTGCGACCGCCTCGGAGATGTGTCCATGTGGGAGGTGATCGACGCCGCCTCGACGAAGCCGTTTGGGTTCATGCCCTTCTACCCCGGCCCGGGATTGGGCGGGCACTGCATCCCGATCGACCCGCATTTCTTGTCCTGGATGGCGCGCAAGTACGACTTTGAAACGAGCTTCATCACGCTGGCGGCCCGCGTCAACGAGAGCATGCCGTACTACGCCGTGGAGGCCGTCGTCGAGGCCATCGCGAAGCAGCCCGTGCGGCTGACGGAGGCGGAGGTGCTCGTGCTCGGCGTCGCGTACAAGGGCAACGTCAACGACACGCGCCACTCCCCCGCCGATCGGGTCATTCGGCTCTTGGAGCAGAAGGGCATCGAAGAGGTGTGCTACCACGACCCTCACGTTCCGGCGTACAGCGTAGAAGGCCAGAACGGGAACACAATCAATGTGCCCGCGGCGGAGTGCACGCCGGAGGTGCTGCAGAGGTGCGACGTGGCGGTCGTCGTCACGGACCATGACGCCTACGACGCCGAGATGATCGCCCGCCACGCGCCGCGGATCGTCGACACGCGGAATGCGCTGGACGCCATCGAGGAGCCGGAGCTGCGGCAGAAGATTACGCTCCTGGGCGGGGGCACGTCCGAGGGCACGTCCCCCGATGGCACCCGTCGCTGACCCTTGCGCCGACGCCGTGCGCCCCGAATGGGGAGAGGCCGCACCGACGCAAGACCGCACCTACGTAAACTCGTGGTTCTGCCCGAGCGGAACGCCGCGTTCCAGCTCGTCCTCGAGGTCGCTCACAATCGCCTCAATCTGGCTCCGCACAGACGTGACGGCGGGCTTGAGGGGATCAACGTCCGTGGCCTCGTCCCGGAGCTCCGCTTCGATGGACTCGGCCAGTTCGAGAAGGTCGTACAGGCGGGGAAGCTGCTCCTCGTGGCGCTCGATTTGCACTTCGCGCAGAAACCGGACGATCGTGTGGGCGAGGCGGAGAGACGCGTCGAAAAACTGATCCCGCGTCAGGTTGAAGTCGCTCGCCGTTGATTCCAGAAACGATTTCGTCTCCCGGCTCACCACATGCGTCTTGCGGCTGACCTCGCCGGGTTGGTCGTAGGCGTTTTCCACAAACCACCGTCGCGTATCCTCATCCTCGTCTTCGAGGAACGAGACCGTCAGTTGGGCCGCCATTTCGGCGACTTCCTTCTGGGTCACGCCCCAGTAGTCCGACAACTGCTCCTTGGCGTCGAGGGCCTCCTCGCTGAGCTTAAACTTGGTGTGGACCGACCGTTTTTCGCGGCCGGAGGGGGTCTTGCGACCGAGATTGCTTCGGTTCGTGACGAGCTCTTCCATGGGACTACCCTTGCGTAGATGAGACAAATAGCCTATCGTCCAATGTAGCTACCGGTATTAGTTTAGTCAATAGTAATTGTTAGCCAATTCGTTAATTTAGCATGAAGTAAAGAAATCGGAGCCAATGCTAGTGCCGTGTCAAGCGTCAATGTTGGCGGAGCGTCGACACGATCTCAAACCCCAAGGCACGTCGTTTCGAGCGCACCCCGGAGAGCACTCGGTCGCTGCGCTCCCAGCGAAGTCGAGACACGAGCGGAGCGACTGACGCAGTAAACCCGAGAGAGATTCCTCGACTCCGCTCGGAATGACGGCCATAAATCGGGGTTTGAGATCGTGTCGTAGATGTGAAAATCAGGATTGACACTGCACGAGACGAGACGCCCTCGTTGTCTCTCGATGCGGCGGAGGCGAGCACATCCTGCAAATGGGGCGGAATGAGCCGGCTTCGGTTCAGTGAGAACAGAACACGCGACCGCTCTGGGAATTCCTCTTTTTGTTCATCGGAGTGCCCCTTTTATTGGATGTACCCCCCGCCGCTTTTCGCCGACGACTACACACCCGCTCATGCCCGCACCGCCGACCATGCCTACACTTGCTCCCTCCATCATCGCGTCCGATCCCGGTCGGTTTGCGGCCTGTGCCGATGAAGCCCTGGGGGCCGGGGTGGAATGGCTGCACGTTGACGTCATGGACGGGCACTTCGTCCCCAACATCACCATCGGCCCCGACGTGGTAGAGGCCCTTCGTCCCGTGGCCGACGAGCACGGCGCACAGCTCGACGTCCACCTCATGATCGAAGAGCCGCAGCAGTACGTGGATGCCTTCGCCGAGGCGGGGGCGGACAATCTCACAGTCCACGTGGAAGCGTGCACCCACCTCCACCGGGCCGCCCAGCGGATCCGGGCCGCCGGCTGCAACGTGGGCGTCGCCCTAAATCCGGCAACCCCGCTCGGGCACCTCGATGGAATTTTGCCCTTCGTCGACCTCGTGCTCGTCATGTCGGTAAACCCCGGCTTCAGCGGGCAGAGCTACATTCCCGAGTCGACCGCGAAGGTTCAGCGGGTGCGTCGCCAGCTCAACGCCCTCGGATCCAGCGCTCACCTGGAGGTCGACGGGGGCGTGGCCCCGAACAACGCCATGGAGCTCATTCGGGCTGGGGCCGATGTTCTGGTGGCGGGCAGCGCTGTGTTTGGGGGCGACCAGCCGGTGGCCCAGAACATTGAGGCCCTGCGGAACGCCCTGACGCTTAAGGTGTGACCCGGAGACTGTGGAGGCGGAGGGGCCATTGGCCCGGTCGCCTCAGGAACTGTACTCGCCGAATCTGGCACGTCCCATGGAACATCCGCGCTCGGATCTCAAGGACATGCACGGCACCGTGTGCGTGATCACGGGGGCCAACTCGGGCATTGGCAAGGCCACGGCGACAGAGTTGGCCCGCCTTGGCGCCCGCGTCGTGATGGTGTGTCGGGACCGGGAGCGCGGGCGAGACGCCCAGGCCGAGATTCAGGCGATCGCGGAGATGGCTCATCCCAGCAGTGAGGATACGGTCGACCTTCAGATTGCGGACCTGGCTGTGCAGGAAGAGGTGTACCACCTTGGGGAGACGATTCGGGCCGACTACGACCGGCTCGACGTGCTCGTCAACAATGCGGGCGTTTTTCTCGATTCGCGCGAGGAGACGGTGGATGGAATCGAGGCCACCTTCGCGATCAATCACCTCGCCCCGTTTCTGCTCACGCACCTAGTCCTGCCTCGCCTCAAAGAGACGGCCGGTCGCGCGGGAGAGGCGCGCGTCATCACGGTGAGTTCCGAGGCGCATCGCGGGGCCAGTATCAACTTCGACGATCTCAACGCCGAGGAGGGCTACAATCCCCTGCAGGCCTACGCCCAGTCGAAGCTTGCAAACATCCTCTTCACCCACGAACTCGCTCGTCGGGTGCGGGACGAAGGGGTACTCGCGAACGCCGTGCATCCTGGGGTGGTGGACACCAATCTTTGGCGCGGGTCCGGCTGGATTTCGTGGATTGGTCGGCTGTTTTCCTGGCTGTACAAGCATCCCGATGAGGGCGCCCGGAGTGTCGTGCACCTCGCGGCCTCTCCGGAGGTGGAGGGCGTGACCGGCCAGTACTTCAATGAGACGGACGTCGTAAATCCCTCGCCTGAGGCGTACGACGAGAAGGCGGAGGCGCGTCTCTGGACGAAAAGTCGGGAGTTGACGGGGCTCGCGGAGGTCACCGAGGTTGAAGAGCAGAAAGAAGAGGAGTGAATCCCGGCGCGGTCACGTGCGCTCGTCCACCACCGCGTCGAGGCCCTCTTCGTGGGCCGCTTCGAGCTCCTCTTTCTCGCGGCGCCAGAAGAGGAACAGGGCTGCGCCCATCACGATCGCCATCAGGGCGCTGCCGTACTGCATGACCTTGAAGGCGCTGGCGGAGTACGAATTCGAGTCGGGGTTAAACTGGGCGCAGGCCAGGAAGGCCTGATCCACAACGTTGCCCACTTTGCCGTTGGAGGCCTCGACGAGGGCTGTGCGCAGATCGCCCGGGGCGGGGTTGAGGGTCGTAAAGTAGCGGGTGATGGTGCCGGACCCGCTCAGGAATACAATTGCCGCGGGGTGGGCAAACTGCTGCTTTTTGTTCTCGAGGGCCTTGTACCGGATGCCGACCGAATCGGCGAGCGTCGCGATTGCGTCCTGCTCGCCGGTGAGGAAGTGCCAGCCGTCGAGGGTGGCCTCGGGCCGCTTCAGCGACGCGCCGTAGCGCGCCTGCGCCTTCCGGGCCATCTTGGGGCCCTCCTTCGGGTTTATGTCGACAGTTAGAACCGTAAACTGGTCGCCCGCCGTCCACGACATGCCGCTGAGCGACTCGGCGAACTTCCGCAGCTGGATCCGGCACAGCTGAGGACAGCGGTGGTAATTGAGGGTGAGCATCACGGGCGTGGACCCGTCGAAGTACTGGCTGAGCCGGACGGACTCGCCTTGCTCGTTCGTAAACGAGAGATCCTTGGGAATTGTCGTGTCGAGCTTCTGATCGACGCCCACGTTTTCGAGCTGTTCCGGCGTGCGGCTGGCCCGCTGGGCATGGGCCTCAGAGCCGAGGAGGCCGACGCAGAGACAGGCGGCGGCCACCGCGATCCTTCCCCCCTGAACAACCCACCGGGGCCACGGACGTGTTTCTGTGGGGCACGTGCTACTCATAACATCGACAGGTTGGAACGAGTGTGCGTCATCACTTAAACCTGGAACCGGCCTGAAAGTTTGGGAAGAGGCGTGCGGTGGGACCGTCACACGTTCCTCGACCCTGTGTCCCCGCAACTTTCTGTGTCGGTTGGGGCGGCAATCGCGGCAGGATTGATCTCCGCCCCGCCGGTCCTTATTATTTTTACGGTTTCAGAAGTGTGCAAGACCCCTCCTCGTTCGGGGAGACCATTCGGGTTTCTTTTCGGTGACTCAACGTTCGCATGTCGACCCCCACCTCCGAACTTCGGACGATCATTGAGCGGCTGCCGTTCTCGGTGGACGACACCACCGCAGCGAACGATGCCTTCCGGCGCTGGCGGAACGGGAGCGACCCGGACGCCGAGCGCATCGTCGACATGTGGACGTACTGCTACATCTGCCGGTACTTCTTGTCCAAGTCCTCGCAGGGCGCTTTCGACCATGCCTCCGACACCGACGATCTCACCACCCGGGCCTACCGCAAGGTGCTGGACAACCGGGACGACGTCCGGAATCCGGACCGCTACGCCAACTGGGTGAGCGTCATCTGCAAGAATACGTTTTTCAACTACACACGTCGCGACCAGTTTTCCGAATCGATTGAAGGGGAGGGCGGCCCGACGCTCACCGCCGAAACGCGACCGTCTGTGGCGGAGATCGGGTTCGTGCGGGAGGCGCTCGATGAGGCCATCGACCGACTTCCGCAGTATCTGCAGAAACCGGCCCGGCTCTACTTTCTCGAAGATCGAGAATTCGAGGAAATCAGCGACGCGGTCGATAAGTCCGTCGCGACCGTGCGGACGTACAAACACAAGGCTGTAAAGCAGCTTCGTACGGACGACCGGCTCCAGGAATATGTAGATCGTCCAAACATTTAGAAGAATTGCGTTAAGTTTTCGTGTATAAGGTTAGACGTACGGGTTCAATGTGTCTATTTATACCAAATGCTGGGGATCAATATACAGGTTGGGCGGTTGCCGACGTTCGAATTG
>NZ_JBDGQQ010000060.1:0-4852 GCF_042218895.1 Salinibacter sp.
CGTAGGGGGCGAACACCGTTATGGCGCCCCAACGACGGTGCGTTCAGTGCGCGCTGCCATTCGGGCTATGGGGTTTGGGGACTGGATTCTGTGCGGGTGTGTGGAGGGTTGGAGGTTATCGCGCTTGCTCTTTGCATCTCCACCCACGTCCATCCCTCCACACATCAGCGAAGCTGAATTCACACGATGCGGTCGCGGATCTCGGAGGCGTAGGAACGGCTCACCCGCACCTTGGTCCCGTCGTCGAGGACGGCCTTGTACCCGCCCGAGCCGTCGCTGTAGAGGTGATCGATGGCCGAGAAGGCGAGGATGTGGGAGCGGTGGACGCGCATGAACCGCGAGGGGTCGAGTCGCTCCTCCAACTCGCCGATGCCCATTGACGAGAGGTAGGTCTTCTCGTCCGTGTGGAGCTTTGAGTAGTCGCCCGCGGCTTCGATCCAGCGGATGTCGTCGGGGTCGACGGGAATGATTTTGTTGCCGTGGCGCACGTAGAGGCGCTCGGGGGCCTCTTCGTCGTCGCTTTTGGCCTCCTGGAGAAGCGCAGCGAGTCGATCCCCGTACTCGTCGCCGTCCTGGTCGTAGCGCTCCAGCGCCCGATCCACGGCCTTTCGGAAGCGGGCCTTGCTGTACGGCTTCAGAAGATAGTCGACCGCCCCCGCGTCGAAGGCCTCGATCGCGTACTCGTCGTAGGCGGTGGAGAAGATGATGTCCGGCAGCACGTCGATCCGCTCCAGCACGTCGAAGCCGTCGAGGCCCGGCATCTGCACGTCGAGGAAGACGAGGTCGGGGGCCTCGTCGTTGATGGCCTCGATGGCCTCGCGGCCGTTTGTGCACTCGCCGATGGGCTCGATGCGGTCCACGTCCTCCAGGTATTCCTGGATGAGGGTGCGGGCCGGGGGTTCGTCGTCGACGATAAGGGCTTGCACGGGATCAGGGTTGAAGATTGGCAGATTAGAAAATTGGGCGGCGAGAGTCAGTTTGGCGCAACACCATTTCGGGGGATGGAGAAGTGGACGGTGAAGCCGGTGGGGGTGTTCTCGGCGGTGTGGAGGCCCGCGTCGGGGCCGTAGGTGTGCCGGAGGCGGGTGTCGGTGTTGGGGAGGCCGGTGCTGTCGTCGTCGGCGGAAAGCGGGTCTTCCTCTCCGGGGCCGACGCCGGTATCCTCCACGCGGACATGAATCCGATCGTTCTCGGTGGTGACCTCGACGGTGACCGTTCCGCCCTCTTCGCTCGGGGCGATGCCGTGGCGGAGCGCATTTTCCACAAGTGGCTGCAAAATCATGGGCGGCACCGGCGTATCGAGGGTCTCGTCGTCCGCATCGACCTCAATGGTCGCCGTCAGCCGGTCCGAGAACCGGTGATGCTCCAGGTCGAGGTACCGGCGCGTGAAGTCGATTTCATCGCGGAGCGGGACGTGGTCGCGGTCCGAGCCGTTGAGCGCGTAGCGCATCATGCCGGACAGTTTGGCGATCATTTCCCGGGCCTGCTCGGGATTGTGGCGGAGCGTGGCGCTGATCGAGTTGAGCGTGTTGAACAGAAAGTGGGGATTTACCTGGGCCTTGAGGGCCGCCAGCTCCTGCTCGCGGGCCTTGGCCCGCAACTCGATGGCCTGTTGCTCCTTGAGACGAAGGCGCTGGACGCTGCGGACGAGATGGTAGATCGCAAACTGGATGACATACAGCGTGCCGTGGGTGACGAGGAGCCACGGGTAGCGTCCCATTAGCGTCTCGACGGTCCCGTCGGGTCCTCCCAGCCGCACCAGTCCGATGAAGCCCTTGACGGTGCCCCACGTGTACAGCGGACCAAGGACGAGATGTGCGACTGCGATCCAGCCCCAGTGACGTTCATCCATCCAGCGCACAACGATCCACCAGACCGGCACGCTGGCGAGAGCCATGATGAGGCTCTCGAACGACTGGCCGATCAGGGCGCCGACGAGCGGAGCGCCTTCCGCCTGGGCCACCACGATGGAGAGCAGGAGGGTATAGAGCACCCAGAGTCCGGCCGCGGTGCCCGCACCCGTCCACGTGATCCGCGGGGGGGGTAGGGAGGCCTCCGGGTCGAGGGTCATTGTGGACGAGTGGCCGCGGTTCATTGCGAGGAAGGAGTGGGGGGGCGTTGAGGTAAAGGAAAACGGGGCGATGCAGTGTGGGTTACGACCAGCGGAAGGCGTACGCACCGATGCTAGCACAGCCGATTCCCATCCCGACGAGCACGAGCGACGAGGCGCCGTTCCACTGCCCGTGCAGCCAGGCGTCCTGCAGGAGCCACGTGGCGTGGGTGAGGGGGAGCGCCGCACTTGCCGTTTTCAACCACTCGGGGAACAGGAACTGGGGAACGGCCGCCCCCGACAGGAAGAGCATCGGGAAGAAGAGCGCATTCCCTACCGCCTGCGCGGCGCGGGCCGTGGGCACCACGGCAGCGAGGAGAAAGCCGACGGCGAGGAAGCTGAGGGCGGCGAGTAGGAGGCTGGCGAGGGCGAGGAAGGGCCGATCTGGGACGGGCACATCGTAGACGAGGCCCGCAGTCCCCATCAGCAGCACGACGCTCCCGAGAAGCATGAGGACGTGGACGACGGTCTGGGCCCCCAGCACGGCCGTGGGCCGGAGCGGCGTGACGCGGAACCGACGCAGGACGCCCTGGTCGCGGTAGATGGCCAGCGCGGTGGGCAGGCTGAGAAGGCCGAGCGAGCCGATCGTGAGGGCCACGTAGCCGGGCAGGGCGTAGGTCGTGTAGCCAACGTCTCCGGGGGCCGATCCGGGGGCATTGCCGAAGATGGCGCCGAACGCGAACAGGAGCAGCAGGGGAAAGGCCACGGTGAAAAACGTAGCCATGGGCTCGCGGAGAAAGAGTTTCGTTTCCGTCCAGGTAAGGGTGAGAAAGGCGCGCATGGCGGAGTGGTGTGGAAACGTTGGGGATTGTGGGGACGGGCTACGACCCATCTAGCACTCGGGCGAGGGTGCGGCGGTACGAGGGGTCGTTCAGGAGGCCCTCCAGGAATTTGGTGTTCAGGTCCGAGAATCGATCCCGGGCCTGCGGGTCTCCGTCGAACAGAACTGCGTACTCAGTCTGAGCGTCACTCTGCTTCTCAGTAAAGAACGCAGCCTGGGTAAAAACCCACGCGGTGCTTCCGCCCTTGAGTCCAGCGTGCGAATACCGAGGATTGTCGATCTTGACCTCAAGGACCTCGTGCAGGTATTCGTGCGCCTCGTCGCTGAGGAGTGTCCGGTTGTTGATCCGGTGCATGAGCTCAGCGTACTCGCGCGCGGTAGAGGACAGGCAAGTGATCGGACCAGGCGTGTTGCACCGCGATGCCGGGGGTAGTGAGGCCGTCTCGATACGAACTATCGGCGTCTTGCAGGAGCTTCTGATGAATCTGTGCGGCCCGCGACGCCCGCTCCTCCGCAGACAGGTCGCGCATGAACCGGGCGCGCTCCTCGCCCCTAAGTCCCTTCTGGATGCCCACGTAAAGATCCGAAATGATGTAGTGCAGTGGATCGTGGGACGCGAGGCCGATTTCGTCGAGTCCCTGGTTAATTTCCTTCAAAGTAAGGAGGTCCATCAGATACTCGGTTGCCGGGTTCGAACTGAACTCAATCATGCCCCGGGCTACCGTTCGCAGCGGCACGCGTCCATTCTGGACGCGACCCGCACTCCGGGCCTGCGTGATCCAGTCCCGGTGGAGCTGCTTCGCTGTGGGCCCGGTGAGGCCCATGAAGCGGTTAATGCGGTCGAGGGGGACGAGCGAGTCGGGACGAATCGTGCCCGCGGCGGCCTGCCGGGCGTACTCGATGGCCACCACGTACTTCACCGTGCTGGCGAGGGGCTGCTTCCGGTCTGCGTTGTAGGCGGCCAAGACCGTGTCGGCGCGAGTGACGTAGAGCGCCGAGGCGGACGGATGATTCTCAAAAAACGCGATGGATTCGGGCACGGACGGCGACGAGGAGCCTCCCCCATCGTCGCTGAGGCCAAGCAGGTCGCAGCCGGTCGTGGAAAGCGGGAGAACAGCGAGGAGGAGAGCGGACGCCGCAGTTCTAAGGGTCGGGAAGCGCATTTGCAGGGGGAAACCGAAGCAATGCATCTGTTCTTTTCGACGTTCACGGGTTTTCCGAGACGAGCACGCGGGAGGGGGTTGGACGTCGGACCCCTCTCAAATGTCAGGGAATGGGCCCACGGCGGCACCGACAATCAGAAGGCCCATCCCACACTGACCCCGCCCCAGACTCCCACGCCGACCCCCGAAGAATCCAGCCGATCCATGACCGCGAGGGGCTGGAGGGCCACCCGGAAGAAGACGCCGCGGTCGCGGGGCTGATACCGGTAGCCCGTGATGGGACCGACCGCCGCGACGAGGCCGCGCGTTTCTGTATCCCGAAACAGGGTTGGGTACGATTCGCGCGTTCCGGCCAGGAGCCCCACCCCAAACTCCGGGCGCCACTGGCCCGTCCCGAACAGATAGCTCACACTCGCCGGGATGCCCCAGGAGAACGGGAACCAAGTTGCCCCGATCCGGCCAATCGTGCGGGGGCCGAGGCGACGGCTGTAGTTGAGGGAGTAAAAGATCCCGCTGCCGCCCAGCTCCAGATAGACGGCATTCCGGACGAGGGGCGAATCGAGGAGCGCCTCGGGCGACTGGGCATGGCTGAGTGGGGCGACGCCGACGCAGAACGCTACCGCGACAGCGAGGAGAACACAGGAATCGAGGGAGAAACGCATGGTGCTTTCTGGATGCTGAACAAACGAGTGCAGTGTGCTCGTGGCTACACTCACCTCCCGATCGAGGGCCAGCGGATGTCTCCGCCCCGTCCGTATGGGCGAGGAAGACATCCTCCAGGGTGGCCCGCTCGGCGTG
>NZ_JBDGQQ010000061.1:0-11613 GCF_042218895.1 Salinibacter sp.
TGGTGGACCTGCAGCGCACCAGCGACAAGCTCGTGGAGCGCGGCATCCGCACGGTCATGATGGTGACGGGCGTCGAGTACGAGGCGGCCGACGCAGTGCTCGACAAGTGCGACGGGCACGTCAAGACGGCCATCGTCATGATCCTCGCGGACGTGGACGCCGAGGAGGCACGGCGCCGCTTGGAGAACACCGACGGGTTCGTGCGGCCGGCGATTGAAAGGGAGTCCTAGCTCGCCTCGTCGACGAGCGCTTCCGCCTGCTTCACGAACCGCCTCGCATCCTCCAGGTGGCCCTCAACTCATGACGGCTCCGGGCGATCCAGTTCGTAGTCGCACCGCTGCTGATCCGTTCGGAGGCGGGAAAAGATTTGAAGCTCGATGGGCTCATTTCGGAGCCGGTGTCCGAGCTGATTTTCTACGCCCTTATGTGTCGCCGGTCGTACGTCCCGGGACGCCAGCAGTACCCGGGCTGCCTCGTAAACTCCATAGTACGCCCGGCTCGCAGCATCGGCCGGGAACCCCTCCTCGAGGAGAAGCGCCGACGCCTCCAGACGCTCCCAGGCCACGTCGAATCCGATCCGGAAGCGTTCTTTCATAGTTCGATTCCGTTCTCTTTCGCCCATTCGCCCCGACGCCCCGTTTCCGAATCGTGGTGCGTGATGATGTGGAGGTCCCAGTCCGTCTGGTCCATCACCTCGTACGCAATGCGGGTCACATCGTCGGTCTCCTCGAACGGCTCGTACGGTTCACGGAGAATGACAAAGACTTCCACGGCTCCTTCGAGTTCTCCTTCGGTCGGAGACAGTCCCTCATAAGGATCCTCCGGCACGGCATACACCCCTGCGAGGCGATCCTCATAATGCTCCCGGTAGCGGCGCGAGAGCGTGGCCAGGACGTCGGCGGGCGTGCGGGTAACTTGCATGGCTCCAGTGAATCAGTTTCAGAGTAGGACTTTTTGTACAGCGCCAAGGCCCGATGTGTCCCGCAGCCAGCCAGGCCGCGTCCGCGCGCACTGCTCCCGCGCTGCCCTGTGCTACGAGTCCCCGCATCAGGCCCCGCCCCGACGCGAATCATCAACAGCCGAGGCTTTTCGTCGCCCTCCGCCCGCCACTCCCCCATCTCCCGCACCACAAATCCGGCCTCGACGCCCGTGTTGACGAATTCCGACACCGGATGCGTAAAGGCGTCGATGACGATCGTCTCGCCGGTCGCCTCATCCTCAACGTGTGCCTGTCTGCCAACAAACTGCCGGTACGAGTGTAGCTCCGTGAGGTAGAACGTGCCCCCGTCCCGCACCACGCGTCGCGCCTCCCGGAAGACCGGGCCGAGGGTCTCCACGTGCTCCAGCACCGGCGTGGCCACGACCGCGTCGAAGCGACCCGCTTCGAACGGCCACAGCGCCGTGACGTCGAGCGTTCGGAGCGTCACCGACTCGGAATCGAGGCGCTCCCGCGCACGGATGAGCATCTCGTCGGACACGTCTGTAGCCACCACGTGCCCCACCTGCGCGGCGAGCCACTGCGTGTTTTTTAGCCCGGTGCCGCATCCGAGTTCGAGTACGGCATCGTCGTTCTCGATAAATGGTTGTTTTCGAGGGACTTCTGCGTTCAGTTCGCGGGTGTCATTGGCGTCGGTGTCGTACTGCGCCGCCCACCGGTCGTAGGCGTCGCGGGGCTTCGTGGCCATCGCTGCTCCGGATTCGGGAAGACTGTTCGCGGACGCAGATCAAACGGGATGCACCCGCGGACGTGCCCACCCCGTTTCACGTGAAACATGCCCTCACTCTACGCTCCTCGCTTCACCCACACGCATCGAACTCCTTGAAATAAAAAGGCGTCCCGGCGGGACGCCTCTACTCTTCCATCCTTACTCTCGATCTTCCACCCTCAACCACGCCCCTCGCCCCTCCCACCACGCGTTGCACGTGAAACATCTGCGACTCTTCGCCGCCCCCTGGACCGACGCGCAGCGACGGAGGAACCTCCCCGCTCGTGTGCGCCGTTGACTCTTCCGACGTGAGCACTCCCACCGCCCGCGCCCGTCCCGCTACCCCCGACCGCCGCTAATGTTGCGGCGTCGGGCTTTCGGTGTTTGGGGTGCCCTACCGCTGCCGATAAACTCCAGAAAACCGACCGACCGCCTGTGTCCCTCTCCTCCATCGCCAACCGCATCGAGACGACCTCGGCCGTGACGCGCCTCCGGGGCTGGACCGCGGAAGCGCAGCGCGGCGACCGCGCGCCGACGCTCTACGTGAACGGCGCCGCCGGTTCCCTCCCCGCGTTCCTCCTCTACCACCTCCACCGCGAGCCCGGCGCGCCGCTCTGCTGCCTGGTGCCCGACGAGGATGCGGCGGCGTACCTGCAGAGTGATCTGGAGCAGCTATTGAGCGATCCGGAGGACACGCTCCTCCGCGTGCCCGCCACGCAGAAAACGCCCTACGATCCGGAGCAGATGTCGGACTCGACGCCTCTCATCGAGCGGGCCGACGCGCTGCAGCGGCTGGCGGAGGGCTTCGACGGCGTCCTCGTCACGAGCGTCCCCGCCGTGGGCGAACTCGTGCCGCCCCCGCAGGCCGTGCAGCGGGAGACGCTGACCGTGGAGACGGGCGAGGAGATTTCCCTGGAGGCCCTGGCCGACCGGCTGCTGGAGCAGGACTTTTCGCCGGTCGAGTTCGTGGAGGAGCCCGGCGAGTTTGCGCGGCGCGGGGGCCTCCTTGACGTCTTCCCGTACGCCGGCACCTACCCGATCCGCATCGACTTCTTTGGCGACGAGATCGACGGCCTGCGCGAGTTCGACCCGCAGACGCAGCGCTCGGTGAGCCGCCTCACCACCGCCCGCCTCGTGCCCAATCTAGAGCGGGAAGAAGGCGCCCGCGGATCCATCCCGCTTTTCGAGTACCTGCCCGAGAGCGCCGTGCTCGCCACGGTCGACGAGGCGCAGATTCGGGAGGGCGCGCAGGCGCAGTACGACGAGGCCGTGTCGGCCTTCGAGGAGCGAAAGGACGAGCGTTCGGACGCCGACGACGCGGACGAGGACCCAGATGCCCTCACGCCGCCCGACCAGCGCTACATGGACGGCGATCAACTCAAGGAGGCCCTGACGCGGCATCCGCGACTCCAGTTCGGTACCTTTACCGGCACCGCCCCCACCAACGGGACGCCGACCGACACGCTCGACCTCGAGGCCGACCCGCAGCCGTCCTTCAACAGCGACATGGACCTGGTGCGGGACCGGCTCGAAGAAAATGGCGAGCGCGACCTCGACACGTTTCTCCTCTGCGACAGTCAGGGCCAAAGCTCGCGTCTCCGGGATCTCTTAGAGACAGAGATCGATCACGGCTGGGCGCGGCTCGTGGTGGAGTCGCTGCACGAGGGCTTCGAGTGGCCCGGGGCCAAGCTGGCCGTCTACACCGACCACCAGATCTTTAACCGCTACCACCGCCCCTCCACCAAGCAGCGCAAGGGACACGCGGACGGGATGAACCTGCGCGACATCAAGAATCTGACACGGGGCGATTTCGTGGTGCACGTGGACCACGGGATCGGCAAGTTCGCGGGCATGAAGAAGATCACCGTCCGCGGCAAGAAGCAGGAGGCCGTGCGCCTCAACTTTGCCGACGACGACGTGCTCTACGTCAACGTCCACGCCCTCCACAAGCTCAACAAGTACACCGGCAAGGAGGGCCATCAGCCCACCCTCACGAAGCTTGGCTCCGATCAGTGGGAGAAGAAAAAGCAGCGCACGAAGGATCAGGTCAAGGACGTTGCGCGCGACCTGATCAAGCTGTACGCGAAGCGGAAGGCCTCCGACGGCTACGCGTACTCGTCGGACACCACCTGGCAGCGCGAGATGGAGGCGAGCTTCGAGTTCGAGGATACGCCGGATCAGGCCGACGCCGCCGAGGCGGTGAAGCGCGACATGGAGGAGCCGGTGCCGATGGACCGCCTCGTGTGTGGCGATGTGGGCTTCGGCAAGACGGAGGTGGCCGTGCGCGCCGCCTTCAAGGCCGTGCAGGACGGCAAGCAGGTGGCCATGCTGGTGCCCACCACCATCCTCGCGCAGCAGCACCACGAGACGTTCAGCCGCCGCCTGGAGCGCTTCCCGGTGAATGTGGAGGTGCTCTCCCGCTTCCGCACGCAGGCCGACCAGACCGAGGTGGTGGAGAAGCTCGAGCAGGGGCAGGTCGATATTCTCATCGGTACGCACCGCATCACGAGCGACGACATCGAGTTCGACGATCTCGGTCTGCTCGTGGTCGACGAGGAACAGCGCTTCGGGGTGAAGACGAAGGAGAAGCTTCGCAAGATGCGGGAGGACATCGATACGCTCACCCTCACGGCCACGCCCATCCCGCGGACGCTGCAGTTCTCCCTCCTCGGCGCCCGGGACCTGTCGCTCATCGAGACGCCGCCCCCGAACCGCCAGCCCATCAACACCGAGATCCACACCTTCGACGAAGACCTCATCCGCGACGCCATCGTCTACGAGACGAGCCGTGGCGGGCAGGTCTTCTTCATCCACAACCGCGTGAAGACGATCAACGAGGTGGCCGAGATGGTGCGCGCCATGGTGCCGAACGTGCGGGTGGGCGTGGGCCACGGCCAGATGAGCTCCAGCAAGCTCGAGGACGTGATGGTCGATTTCCTCGACGAGAAGCTCGACGTGCTCGTCTCCACCTCCATCATCGAGAACGGGCTCGACATCTCGAACGCCAACACGATGATCATCAACCACGCGGGCGAGCACTTCGGCCTTTCCGAACTGCACCAGCTCCGGGGCCGCGTGGGGCGGTCGCAGCGGAAGGCGTTCTGCTACCTGCTCGTGCCCTCCATCCACAGCCTCACGGATAACGCCCGCGAGCGGCTCAAGGCGGTGGAACAGTTCTCGGACCTCGGCAGCGGGTTCGACATCGCCATGCGCGACCTCGACATCCGCGGCGCCGGCTCCCTCCTGGGCGCCGAGCAGAGCGGCTTCATCGAGGACGTGGGCTACGAGACGTACCACAAGATCCTCGACCAGGCGGTGAAGGAGCTGCGGGACGAGGAGTTTGAGGATGTCTTTGACGGGGAGGCCGTGCCGCCCGGCCCCGAGACGTCGGTCGACGTGGAAGTGGACGCCTACATTCCGGAGTCGTACCTGCGGGACAACACCGAGCGCCTCAATCTCTACCGCCGCATCAGCGACGCGCCGGACGAGACGACGCTCGTGGACCTGCTCGACGAGATGGAGGACCGCTTCGGCGACGTGCCCGGGCCAGTGCAGAACCTGCTTACGGCCGCCCGTCTCCGTCTCCTCGGCGAAGAGCTCCGGATGCCGAAGGTGGTCTACAAGAACGAGCGCCTCTTCCTCTACCTTCCCAGCGAGGACGCCGACCCGTACTTCTACGACGAGGTCTTCCACCCGCTCCTCGAGAAGCTCGCCGTGCTCGACCGCGAGTACGTGATGAAGGACGACGTGGAGGGCGGCCTCATGCGCGCCATCATTCAGGACGTGCCAACGCTCAACGACGCGCTCGAGATCATGGAGGGATTGCTGCTGGAGGAGACGGAGACGGTGGCGACGGTCGAGGCTTGACTCCAGAGCCAGAGCAAGAGGTGTTTCACGTGAAACTCTGGGAGCATGGAGGCTCTAGACGCTTAGAGGAAAGGAGGCAAAACGCCCTGCCTCCACGACTCCGATACATCCGTTCCTCCGGAGCGTATCAGACCAAAACCACCTCGATCGGTCCGTCGTAGGCAAGGAGATCGTGGTCGGTGGTGTAGAGCTCCTCCGCGTCGTGTCGAAGGGCCGTAGTGAGCATCATGGCGTCGGCCATTGACAGGTCGTTGCCATGCGAGAGCCGCGCCGCCTCGTCGAGAAACGAATTGGAGAGCACCCGCTCCACCTCGCACGCATCGCCGACAACGTTGACGAGCCATTCCGCGTCCTCCATGTCCAAAACGCCGCGGTCCCCCAGCTTCTTCAGCTCGTAGATGACCAGTCCGTTCGCGATGCCCAGCCCATCCTCCCTCGCCAGATCTCGGAGGACCTGACGGTGCGTCTCGGA
Organism: Salinibacter sp.; assembly: GCF_042218895.1. Lineage (NCBI taxonomy): Bacteria > Pseudomonadati > Rhodothermota > Rhodothermia > Rhodothermales > Salinibacteraceae > Salinibacter > Salinibacter sp. Next base: position 6,046 of record NZ_JBDGQQ010000061.1, read on the forward strand.
GAGTTTTCCGGTGGCGTACTTGACGAAGTATCCGGTGTCGAATCCGCGTCGCATGGCCTCTACGCTGACGAGTGAGGAGGCGAAAAGGCGTCTACGGGCGCTCCGGATCGTCCTGCCGGATGTCGCCGAGCGCCTCGTCGAGGTCGCCGTGGGCCTCGACCGAACCCGCCCGCCGGTCGAGATCGTCGATGGCACGGCGGCGACGGATCCGCTTCAGGTACGACTCAGCAGCCCGGGCGTAGAACTCACTAGGCCCTCCTCCTCGGCCATCGCCTCGACTTCCTCCCCAATCTCGTCACGAATCGATACGCTGTGTCGCATGGGAATTCCGGAGGCGAATGTCGATGACTATGCATAACTCAATGCATAAACTGACGATGATAAACGGGGTTCGTGGTCGTCCACGTTATGGAAGAGGTGCGGCAGGTGTCAATGAAATGGACCTGCTCTTTTCCTATTCCCCGTCATTCCGTGAGGCGATTCGTCAATCTTCCACCGGACGCCCGCTCCCGACGATGCGATCGTCATGACTATCGCGGCGGCGCGTACTTCATCACGACGAACACGAAGAAACGCGCTCCCCTCTTCGGCACGGTCGAGCGTGGGCGGATGCACCTAAACCGCTACGGCAGAATCGTGGCCGAGGAATGGAAACGAACCGGCGAGCTCCGAGACGAGGTTTCCCTGGACACCTTCATCGTGATGCCGGATCACGTTCACGGCCTCCTTTGGATATGCCACTCTCCAACAGAATCGGAGAGCGAAGAAAACCCTGGGAAGGGCGGTCGCGAGGCGCGCCTCGCGACCTCTTCAAAACTACCACCCGGCCTCGAAAAACCGGAGCCAGGCACCCTGTCCACAATCGTTGGGGCTTTCAAATCAGCCGTCACCCGCCGCATCAACGAGAAGCGAGACGCGCCGGGAGAGACGATCTGGCAAGCGAGCTTCCACGACCGCATCGTCCGCAACCGACGCTACATCCGCGCGAATCCGCAAGAGTGGTCGCGGTCAGATTAGGACGAATCGGAAAGATGCTCCGACAGAAAGTCGTCAATCGTCCGGAGATACTCGTCCGCCGACACGAGAAACCCATCGTTGTGCCCGCCCTCGATCTCCAGGAACTGCTTCGGCTCGGCGGCCGCCTCGTAGACTCGTCGCCCCAGTTCAAACGGCACGACACGGTCGTCGCGGCTGTGGATGAAGAGCTTCGGCGCGTCAATTTCTGGCACGCGCGACTCGTTGTCGAACTGATTCGTGGCGAGGGTCCGGACCGGGAGAAAGGAGTAGTGGTGCGCCCCCACGTCGGGCACATTCGTAAACACCGACTCCAGGATCACCGCACCGGGCTGCTTTCGGGTCGCGAGCCACGTCGCCGCCCCACCGCCCATCGACCGTCCAAAGACGATAATCTCTTGGGGCGCAAGGCCTTTTGTCGCCGTCAGGTACCGCCAGCAGGCCGCCGCGTCGCGGTAGATGCCCTCCTCCGACGGCGAGCCTGTGCTCTGCCCGTACCCGCGGTAATCGACGATCAAGACGTTGAGGCCCAGCTGGTGAAACTGCTGCACGCTTTCCAGCCGCCCGGAAATGTTTCCGGCGTTGCCGTGGAAGAAGAGGAGCGTATGCTCCGCGGAGACACCGGGACTCGTTTCACGTGAAACATCGGGCGCGGGGATCCACCAGCCGTGGAGCGTCTCGCCGTCGTCCGTATCGAGGTGCACGGTCTCGTACGACATCCCCGCGTCGTCGGGCGTGGCGAGCAGGCGGCCGCTCGGCTGGAAGAGGAGCTGATCCTGAAAAGCGAACGCAAGAGCGACGATTGCTCCGTAGCCGACGGCGAGCCCGATGGCGGTGTTGATCATTGTGCGACGCATGGAAGTGAGCGGATCGCAAGGAAGTCCGCGGGCCTGCGGAGATTGCAACGTTCCACGTGAAACATAGCGCTACGAGCGCATCGCCACAACTCTTTTTCCCTGAAGGAGTCGTTGCGGGTGAAGAGCACAACAATGCTGCTCGCAGCGATCTCCCCAATTTCTCTGGAACCGCAGAGGTCGGAAAAGGAATCCATGTACAGAAAGGCGAATCTCAATTCTCCCACTTCCGCCCATGACATTGGACCGACCGACTGAGATGCCCGAGATTTTGCGCGTTACCGAGCTGGAGCAGGTGGGGACCTACTCGCTCAAGGTCACTTTCAACGACGGAACCACGAAACGCGTGAACCTCCGTCCCCTCCTCTGGGGCGAGGTCTTCGAGCCGCTCCGCGACCCAGATCGGTTCAGCGAGGTGTACCTCGACGAGAAGATAGGCACCGTCGCGTGGCCGAACGGCGCCGACCTCGCGCCCGAGGCGCTGTACGACTTAGAGGACGAGCAGGCGGTTGCTTAACGTGGCGAACGGGACTCTCCGTTACGCACCGCCACGATCTCTTTTTCCCCGAAGAACCCGTCCCGCCCGAGAAGCTCGCCCAGCGAGTGCCGTTCGATCGCGACGTCCGAGTCGAACGCGCGAAGATCCACGAGCTCCTCACTCAGGTCGCCGCCCTTCAGCGCCAGAAGGCCCGGCGGCCACCCGTCGTCGTCCGGCGTGTCGTCGAGCGGGACCGCCACGTGGCGATGCCATCGCCAGAGCTCCGCAAGTGGGGCCGTAGCGCGGGAGACCGAGTAGTGCGCCTCACCGGTCCACGCCTCCGCCCGCCCGTTCCACGTGAAACAATTCTCCAGCCCCAGCCGCCGCGCGATCGTGCGCACGGCCCGACTCTTCTTCCCCACCGAGTCGACGCCCACGACGGTCACCTCCGGCTCGCAGATCGCGAGCGGGATTGCAGGCAGCCCGCCCCCCGTCCCCCAGTCGACGATGGTGCTTCCCGCCGGGAAGTCGCGGGCCGTGAGCGTCAGGCAGTGCAGCAGGTGGCGCGTCCGGAAGGCATCTTCCGTCTCCGGCGAGATGAGGTTGACGCGCTGGTTGAAGCGGAGGAGTTGCTCCTCGAAGCGGTCGAGTTGCTCTCGCTGCTCTGCCGTGAGTTGCTCGAAGGGATCCCAGGTGCGCGTGTCCATGGTGGGCAGCCAGCATGCGACGGTCGAGGCGAGATCAGCGTGGATGCATGGAGGCTGTGGAGGCATGGAGGCAAAAACGTCTGTGCCTCCGATCATCCATGCGTCCAGACTTCCACGCTATCCGCTCACCGAAACCGCCGTTTCACGTGAAACACCGAAGCCATCGCCCGCCACGGTGTCGAGATCGCGGTCCTTGGGGAGCGGCTCGACGCCCTCGTTCTTGAGGAGCACCATGAGGACGGAGATGTCGGAGGCCCGGACGCCCGGCACGCGCGAGGCCTGCCCCAGGTTGTCCGGCTCCACCTTGCTCAGCTTCTCGCGGGCCTCCTTCGAGATGTTGTCGAGCGCGTGGTAGTCGAAGTCGTCGGGAATCGGCCAGCGCTCCTTCTCCTCCATCTCCTCCACCATGTCCTGCTGCCGGTCGATGTAGCCCTCGTACTTGAGGTCAATCTCGATGAGGCGCGGGGCGCTGAGCATCCCCGGCGCCTCCGTCACCACCTCGTCGTAGATCCCGGCGTGACGGAGAAGGTCCTCGGAATCGACCTCCGGCCGCTTGCAGAGCTGAATCACGGGCCGGGGCTGGTTGAGCGTCGAGGTGCCCACTTCCTGCAGGTAGTCGTCCACCTGCTCGGGCGTCACGGTGGTGTCGGACAGTGTTTCACGTGTAACATCAATCGCGTGCTCTTTCGCCTTCATGCGCTCGTAGCGCTCCTGCGAGGCGAGGCCCAGTTTGTGCCCGAGCTCGGTGAGGCGGAGGTCGGCGTTGTCCTGGCGCAGCAGAATGCGGTGCTCGGCGCGGCTCGTGAACATGCGGTACGGCTCGTCGGTGCCCTTCGCCACGAGGTCGTCGATGAGGACGCCGATGTAGGCCTCCGACCGCTTCAGCACGATCGGGTCGGTGTCCCGCAGCTTCTGCACCGCATTGATGCCCGCCATGATGCCCTGCGCCGCCGCCTCCTCGTAGCCGGTGGTGCCGTTGATCTGCCCCGCGAAGAAGAGGCCGTCCACGTACTTCGTCTCCAGGCTGTACTGGATCTGGTACGGGGGGAAGAAGTCGTACTCGATGGCGTAGCCGGGCCGGTGCATGTGCGCCTCCTCGAGGCCCGGGATGGTGCGGAGCGCTTCGAACTGCACCTCTTCCGGCAGACTCGACGAGAAGCCGTTCAGGTAGATCTCGTGCGTGTCCCGCCCCTCCGGCTCGATAAAGAGCTGGTGGTGATCCTTCTCGGAGAAGCGGTCGATCTTGTCCTCGATCGACGGGCAGTAGCGCGGTCCGTCTGCGTCGATGCGCCCCGAAAACATCGGGCTCCGGTCGAAGCCCGTCCGCAGCACCTCGTGCGTCTCGGGCGTCGTGTCCGTGAGCCAGCAGCAGAGCTGCTCGTCGACCGGCGGCAGGCCATCGGTCATGAATGAGAAGGCCGTGGCGTCGGGGTCGGCGGGCTGCTTCTCCATGACGCTGTAGTCGATGGAGCGGCCGTCCACCCGCGGGGGCGTGCCCGTCTTCAGCCGCCCGCTCTCGAAGCCGAGGTCGTGCAGGCAGCCCGTGATGCCGTGCGAGGCACTCTCCCCAATGCGCCCGCCCCCGAAGTTCTGCTCTCCCACGTGGATCACGCCGTTCGAGAAGGTGCCCGTGGTGAGGACGACACAGGGAGCGCGGAACTTCTTGTCCATGTTTGTCCGCACGCCGGTCACCGTCTCGCCCGCATCGTCGGTCAGGATTTCTTTCACCATGTCCGACCGCATCTTCAGATTGTCGATGGCCTCCAACTCCTGCCGGATGGCCCGGGCGTAGGCGCGGCGACCGCACTGCGCCCGCGGTCCCCACACGGCGGGGCCTTTGCTCTTGTTGAGCATCCGAAACTGAATGCCGGCCCGATCGGTCGCCTTGCCCATGATGCCCCCCAACGCGTCGATCTCGCGGGCAATGTGCCCCTTGCCGATGCCGCCGATGGCGGGATTGCAGGACATCTGCCCGATGTCCGCGAGCTTCATGGTGATGAGCAACGTATCGGCGCCCATATTGGCCGCCGCGGCCGCCGCCTCGCTGCCGCTGTGGCCGCCACCAACGACGATGACGTCGTACTCGAAGTAGTCCTGGTGCATGACAATTGAGCCCGTGTTCGAAAGCAGAAGTCTACAGAGGAGGATGCCGAGCCCCGGCGCTTCTCCTTAACGAGTCGCCCGCCGCCGTGTGCCCGCCCCGCCCGCCGGACAATCGGCAAAAACCAAGAAAACGGCCCTCAGAGACGCTCAGACAGGGTCGACACGTGATTTTTCCAGACGAGGACCCAGTATCAACTCGTACGACACGTGCTTTGTCCAGAACGTCGCTCCCACCTCCACTTCGGCTTCCTCCACGTCGGCGGTGCGCTCTCTCTGCCGAGCGGTGCAATCCCGCCAATCACGCCCACACGCCCAAACTCCCACACGCATCAGCCTCCCATCTTCCGCAAAAAGCGCTGCACGGTGCGCTGCGTGGGCAGCTCGTCCTCGTCGACGTGCTCGGCCAGTTCTT
>NZ_JBDGQQ010000062.1:0-32085 GCF_042218895.1 Salinibacter sp.
TTTCGGGGCGAGGTTTGGACTCGAAAGCGAGTCAGAAAGGTCATCGAAGAGGAGTTTGATGTCGAGTACGACGTGTCTCAGGTCGGTCGAATCTTGGATCAGATCGGGTGGAGCCGCCAGAAACCGGACCACCGCTCCAACAGGCGCGATGAGGAGGCCATCGAGGAGTGGAAAGAGGAGGAGTGGCCGCGAGTTAAAAAAAGCCGAGACTGAGGATCGAACTGTGATGTTCGTCGATGAGGCCGGTTTTTACCAGCTTCCCGCTGCGGTTCGGACTTGGGCTCCCCGGGGAGAAACGCCGGAGCTTCGAGCCCCGCTCAACTACGACAACCTCTCGACAATCAGTGGCATCACCCGGGCCGGGAAGCTCTACATGTACGCCAGAGAGCAGTCTATCAGTGGCGAGGAGGTAGTTCGATTCCTTCGCCACGTTCTGCGAGAGATTTCGGGAAAGCTGACGATCCATCGGCGGGCTTCCCGCCCACCGGGGACAAACGGTCAGGGAGTTTCTTGCCGGGGGAGCCTCCCGGCGCCTCCACCTGGAGCAACTGCCAGGCTACGCCCCGGATTTGAACCCGGACGAGGGCGTCTGGAATTATCTCAAGAACGTCGAAATGAAGAACCTCTGCTGCCAAGGCCTCGATCACCTCAAAACTGAGCTCCGAAAAGCAAAAGAGCGGCTGCGCCACAAGGTAGAGATCATAAAGAGCTTCTTTCGGGAAGTTGGTTTAGTTTAGGTATTTCCTCACACATCGGTAATCTACCTGCTCCGCCACGCGGAAAGCGACCCGTCCCCCGACGAACCTGAACCGGACTGGCCGCTGAGCGAGACGGGAACGAAACAGGTGCAGGCCCTCGTCGACCGGTTCGCGGGCTGCCGGATCGACGCGGTCTACTCCAGCCCGTACCGTAGGGCGGTGGCGACGGTGCGGCCCCTCGCTGCGGATCGGAACCTATCGATTCGCAGCGATGCCCGGCTGCGGGAACGTGAACTGACGGACCGGTGGCTCGACGATCACAGGGAGGCCCTCCGGCGCGTCTGGGCGGACTTCAGCCTGATGCTTCCCGGCGGGGAATCGAGCGCCGCGTGTCTGCGACGGGTCGGGGAGGCCCTCGATGATTTGCGGAGTCGGCACGACGACGGTGAGCGCGTGCTCGTGAGTTCACACGGCAACGCGATCGGGTTGTACCTCAATCACCTCGACGGCAGCTTCGGCTTCGAGGACTGGACCGAGATGCAGAATCCGGATCTGTTCCCGGTGCAGGAGGATCGGTGGCGGCGCGTCGAACTATGAATCGAGCAGGTTTTCGCTATGGGAAGGAACTGGGTGTGAGAGTCCATAGTGGAGAAAGTCGACTGCCTTCTTCAGAACGGCTCGCGCGACGTTCCTGGCAGTTAGAATGAATGTCTCGGAGGTGCAGTCGCATAGCTACGACAGCCCTCACGACTGCTACGCGTCGACGCGCTGATTCACCTCGTCCTCGGGCAGCCGCCGGTCCGCCTCCATCATCAGTTGCAGCGCCCGAGCGGCCTCCGGGGGCGCCACGGTGCCCGTGTCCACGAGGGCATCCACGATCCAGAGCGTGCCGTGCACCTCGATGCCTTCCGTCTCGGCGGCGTCTCGGAGCGCCCCGTCGCCCGTCACCAGGATGCCGTCCTCGGCCCGGGCCACGACGAGCGTCGCCATGTCGGTGCGGGACGGCGCGGAATAGGCCTCGTTGAGCCGAATAACGGCCTCGACTCCAGCCCCCACTCGACCAGCAGTTCCTTCCGTTCGGTGCCCAGCTCACGTCCGACGAGGTCGGGGATTAGCCATCGGGCATCCAACTCAAACACGTTGTCGAGGAGATTCCCCACCCGGAGGTCAATCCACACGTTCGTGTCGGTGACGCAGCAGGCACCGGGACTCACGCGACGGGCTGGAGGTCCGATTCGAAGTCCGCGATGGGGCCGCCGTAGAGCTCACGGGCCCGCTTCTCGCCGATGAGGCCCTCGGCAAACGCCCGCAGCACGAGCAGGTGAAAGCGCTCCGGCTCCTCCGGCTCGACAGGGTTGCCGGGCTCTTCCTCGTGCCCTCCATTCTTTCGGAAGTCCCGATGCGCCTTGGCCGCCGAGTGATCGGAGATAATCCGCAGGTCGCGGAAGCGGAAGATCAGGGCCTGCATGCTGATGCCGAACCGGTGCTTCAGCATGAGGAGTTCCTTGAGGGTGATGGCCTCTCGCTCCGACTCCCCGATGGCGTCACGCACGGCGGGCTCCGGAGCCAGAAGCGCCCCGGCAAATCGGTTGCACGCATCCTCGGTGTCGAGCTCGTCCGCCACATCCAGCACGAGGTGACCGAGCTCGTGGGCTAGGCTGAAGCGCTGACGATCCCCCGGAACACCCTCGCGGGTGACGACGACAGGTACGTCGCCATTAATCTCCGCCCGAAACGTGCAAGCATCAAAATCGTCATCGGCCTCGATGACGCCCACACGGATCCCGTGGTCTTCGAGGAGAGCGGTCACGTCCTCGAGGGGGTCTGTGCCGAGGTTCCAGGCTTCGCGGAGTGCCATCGCGGCGGCCTCGGCGTCGCCCATGGAGCCGACGGGATACGGAAAACCGGGGGGCGACTCGAACGCGGCGGGTTCGGGCTCCACGATTTCCTCGGCCTCCAGGTAACGCTCCAGCCAGTCGCGGATCCGCTCCGTGAGCTGCCGCTCGTCGCCCTTGTTGAGGGACGAGAGCTTGCGGTACGCGGGCTCGACAGTGCCCACCCGCTGCGGCCGCAGGAAAAACGACACGTCCAAATCCAGCGCGTCGGCGATCTGCATGAGCACCTCAGAGCCGGGCCTCGACAGGCCGCGCTCGTACTTCGAGATCGTCGTGGGGCTCACGTCGACCTTGGAAGAAAGGTCACGCTGGGACCACTTGGCGCGGCGACGGGCCTGCTTGATGCGGGCGCCTGCGATGGACATGACGACGAGCGGACTGGATGAAAAGGGTTTACAGCACCGAGAAATCAGACTGTTTTGTAAACCCTTACCGACGAATCAGTGATTCCAAGCCCAAATGCCTCCGGTGATCCGTGAGGTCGCCGTCGTGGATTCCGAGGCGTTGCGTCCCCGTCGTTAAAACGGCGCATCATCCTCAAAGGAATCTCCACCTCCCCCGTCAGCAGGGCCGCCCGCACTCTCGCCCGGCGCCGGTCCCATCGGCGCGGAGCCGTCCCCCTGCGGCGGGCCGCCCGGCTCGTCGTACTGTGCCGTGAGGGGCTCGAACCGGGCGTATTGCTTGACGAAGGCGAGTTCGACGGTGCCGATGGGACCGTTTCGTTGCTTGCTCACGATGATCTCGGCGATGCCCTCAGTGGAGTTGCCCTGCTCGTCGACCGTGATGCCGTAGCGCTCGGCCCGGTAGATAAAGGCGACCACGTCCGCATCCTGTTCGATGCTCCCCGACTCTCTCAGGTCCGAAAGCTGGGGCCGCTTGTCCCCGCCTCGGTTCTCGACGGCGCGGTTGAGCTGGGAGAGCGCGATGACAGGGAGGTCTAGCTCTTTAGCCAGGCCCTTCAGCGACCGCGAAATGTGAGCGATCTCTTGCTCGCGGTTGGCCCCGCTCCGGAGATTGGATCCGGAGGCCTGCATGAGCTGGAGGTAGTCAACCACCACGAGCCCGATGTCGTGTTCGGCCTTCAGGCGACGGCACTTGGCCCGGAGCTCAAGTACGCTCAGCCCCGGCGTGTCGTCGATGAAGATTTCTGCCTCACTGAGGCTTCCCGCCGCCCGCGCGAGGCGCTGCCAGTCGTCGTCCTCCATCCGGCCTGTGCGGGCCTTGTGGGCATCCACGCGCGCCTGCGACGTGAGCATGCGTTGGGCAAGCTGCTGCGCGCCCATCTCCAGCGAGAAGACTGCTACGCCCGTCGGCCGCTCGGGATGGGTGGCGGCGTTTTGGGCGGACGCAAGCGCGAAGGCCGTATTGTGCGTCACCGTGCCGTCGGCGAGCAGGAAGCGACCGTTGCCGTCGAGCGTGAAGCCGTAGTATTCGCCCATGCCGTCCGGCTCCACCTCAATCCCGGTCACACGCCAGTCCCGAAAGTCCGTCCAGGCGTCGGCCTGTTTGCGTTCGACCTGGACGGGAATCTCGTCCACATTTCCGTTGAAGCGTACACGGTGGACCTCTGACTCATGGCCCGTGGACGCAATGCGAGCCGTTTTCGTGTTCAGAGACGTGCGGTAGCCGAGCGTGTCGCAGAGGAACTTGATGTCCCGGGCCAGCCGCTCGTTGTACTGCGTGATCTCGTAGGTCCCGCCGTATCCGTCGTTGAGGTGTCCGTCACTGTCAATAAGGCCGGCAAGGAGCCGCAGGCGTTTCGCACGCGAATTGCCGATGTACTGCCGGGGAATGTGTTTGTCGTTCAGGATCCCCAGCTCTCGGAGATCCCCCTGCACGGACTCTCGCGTGGCCATTTCCCCCCCACGTTCACCACTCTTGATGAGGTACGCCGGACAGCGACGATGTTCATCGGACACGCTAATGGTATCTCCTCGCTGTCCCGCAATCTCGCGAAGCTCCGAAATCACGGGATCGTCGGTCGTATAAATGCGAGCACTGTCCGACTTGCCGTCTCCAAGCCAGAGCCCCAGAAGGTACGGGTCGACCGGAACGGGCTTGTCGGGAAACTCTGCGGCCACCTTGAAGCCCTTGTTGTCGTCCTTCCACTTGTCGGACTGCTCCAGGTAGTCACGTACTGAAATGTCCGTAACGTCCCCTCGCGGGCGGGCCCCCTCCCGGCGGCTCTTCTTGAGGGACAGGATGTGGCTCTCGTTCACGCGGTAGTCCATGCCCCGCTTCTGACGGACCCAGTACATCTGCTCGCGGCCCCGGGCAAGAGACTGCACGGTACGGGGAGAGCCATCGTCGCCCATGAGCCGGTCGCCGACCTCCACCTCCTCCACCGGCTTTGTGCGCCCATCGTACATCATCACGGGTGTGCCCTTGCCGAGGCACTTTCCCATCGACGGCCTCGCCGCGATGATGATAAGGTCGGAGTCCTGCCAGCCGCTTGTAAGATCGTCGAGCTTCGAAAAGCCGCTGGGAACGCCCGTGATGCCGCCCTCCTGCCCGTGGATGGTCTCAAGGTGCTCAAACGTATCCTTGACCACCTCCTTCATCGGCGCGGCGGCCTTTCGGAGCTGATTGTCCGAGATCTGGAAGATCTTGCTCTCAGCCTCGTCGAGGAGCTCAAAGGCATCGGCACTAGGATCGTAGGCCTTCCGCACGACCGAGGTCATCGTCTCGATCATCTTGCGGAGCAAAGACTTCTCCGCGATGATGCGGGCGTGATGTTCGACGTTGGCGGCCGAGGCCACCTCCGTGGTGAGCTCCGTCAAGTAGTACGAGCCCCCCACGTCTTCGAGCTGGTCGCGACGCTTGAGTTCTTCGTTGAGCGTCACGAGGTCAACGGGGTTGCCGCGCTCAAAGAGGCTCCGGATCGCGGCGTAAATTTTTTGGTGCTTGCCGCTGTAGAAAGCATCGGGCGGGAGGACCTCGATTACCTGCGGAATAGCCTCCCGCTCGATGAGCATGGCCCCGAGTACCGACTTTTCGACGTCGACGGCCTGCGGGGGCATGCGTCCCGATTGCTTGTGGACAGCCTCGGCCTGCTCCCGATTGCCCTGCTGTCCCCGCATCTTGTCGAGGGGATAGGCCGGGTCGGAAGACTCGTCGATGTTAAGCCGTTGCGAGTCGTCGCTGTCAGCCATGGACAGAAGAGAGCTAGCCGGAGGGCACGACGGACGGCCCCACGAGGGTGCACAAAACGGCGGGAGGGAATTCCGAAAAGGAGACCGATACGGGGTCGGTCAGGTTTCGTCCATGAGCTGATCGTAGCGGGTGCGGAGAAGCTTGACGTCCTCCCAGGTAGGCCGCTTCCACTGCGGATTACGAAGAAGGGCCGCCGGATGGTAGGTTACCATGAGCGGAATGCCGTAGAAGTCGTGCTCCGTGTCCCGCAGGTTGGAGAGGGACGAGCTCCGGTCTAGCATCGTGTTTCCGGCGACCTTGCCGACCGCGAGGATGATCCTGGGCCGGATGAGGGCGATCTGCTTATAGAGGACGGGGAGGTGGGCATCGATCTCTCCCGATTTCGGATTTCGGTTCCGCGGCGGCCGGCTCTTGAGGATGTTGGTGATGTAGACCTCCTCTCGCTCAAAGTTGATAGCGTCGAGGATCTTGTCGAGAAGCTGTCCGGCCCGGCCTACGAAGGGCTCTCCCTCCTTATCTTCGTCTCGTCCGGGGGCCTCTCCAATAATGATGAGATCGGCCTCCGGGTCGCCGACACCGAAGACGGGATTTTCGCGGTCCTCGTCGATGGGGACGAGTACGTTGTCGGCAAGGTAGGATTCCACCTCTTCCAGCGTTTCGGCGTCCTTGTAGGGCTCGTCGTCGGGGATGAGAGCTTCGACGCGTTTCCAGGGGGGGAGGGAAGGGTCTTCGGCGGGGTCAACCTGGTTGCCGAACAGATCGTAGTTGGGCATGGGGCCGTCGGAAGAAGGGTCGTCAGAAGAAGCAGATGAGTCCGTGTGCTCGGAGTCGGGCTCGGACGACGAAGCCGTTTCGGCCAGAGGGAGCGTATTCCCGTACAGGGCACGCTCGTGCTCGATGATGCTTCGCAGTTCGCGGAGGAGATCGCGCATGAAACAGGGGGAAGGTGAGGGGCACCGTTTCTGTTTTCTTCTGCTTTCAGGGCTCTTCGTGGTTAGGAGCCCTCGGCCTGACGGGCCGCCGTTACGCGGTCGAGCAGGGCCTCTGCGACCTCGGTCTTCGGCATGCGGGGAAGCTCCTCGGCCGAGCCCCCACGCCGGAGGAGCGTCACTCGGTTCGTAGATGGTCCAAAGCCGGACCCCTCCTCTGTTGGATTGTTCAGCGCAATCCAGTCGAGGTTCTTCTCCTCCAGCTTGCGCCGGGCGTTTTCGAGCTCATCGTCCGTTTCCAGCGCGAAGCCCACGAGCACCTGATCCGGTCGTTTGTTTTCGCCGAGCGCCTTTAGGATATCAGGTGTTCGACGAAGGTGCAAGACGAGATCGTGGTCGTCCTTCTTGCGCTTTGTCGAGGAAGGGTTGGCCGGGGCGTAGTCGGCCACAGCTGCCGCCATGAAGACAAGTTCGGCTTCCTCCCGGCGTGCCTGAACGGCCTCGTTCATCTCCTCGGCGGTCTGCACCTGTACCACCTCGGCGTCCGAGGGCGGGGAGAGAGACGTGGGTCCGGTTACGAGCGTCACCGATCCGCCCCGCCGGGCCGCTGCTTCGGCCAGAACGTAGCCCATCGTCCCCGTCGACGGATTGGTGAGAACCCGAACTGGATCGAGAGGCTCCTGGGTCGGCCCTGCGGTCACGAGCACTTCCGTGCCGGCGAGGGAATTCTCACCGCCGGACGAAGACCTCTCTCCAGCCGAGGGCGTCTCGTCGACCATACTGGCCACACGGTCGCGGATGGCCTCCGGTTCAGGCATCCGTCCCTTTCCCACAAGCCCGCTCGCAAGCTCCCCGTGAGCGGCAGGCATGACGTCGTACCCGATCTCGCGGAGGCGCTCCAGGTTGGCCTGCGTGGCCTCATGACGATACATGTCCCGGTCCATTGCCGGACACACCAGTACCGGACACCGGGCCGAAAGGGCCGTAGCCGTGAGCATCGAATCGCAAAAGCCGTGGGCGAGCTTCGCAATCGTCTGCGCCGTAGCGGGAGCCACGACGAAGAGATCAGCCCACTGGCCCAGGGTCACATGCTTCGTCCAGGATCCGTCCTCGTCGTCGGGAAAGACTTCCGTAAGGACGTCACCCTCCGACAAGGTCCCAAGCGTGAGCGACGAAACGAAGCGCTCGGCGTCAGGCGTCATGAGCACCTGCACCTCGGCGCTGGCCTTCTTCAAGAGCCGGACGAGCGATGCCGCCTTGTACGCTGCGATGCTCCCCGTCACGCCCAGCACCACGTGCCGCCCGGACAGATCGGGGGGGGAAGAAGACATGGAAACGGGAAGTCAAAGCGAGGAGAAGGGGCCAACGAACACCCGGTCGGTGGCCCTGTTCGTCCTGCAAAGGTCGCAGAACGAAGGGGCCGTCAGCCGGATTCGGGCCAAGACGGTGCCGTATCAGTCGGCTGCGAAAAGAGCGGAGGCACTACTCGTCGGGCTTCCGGTAGTAGATCTTGTTCTCAAGGAACTCATCGATGGCGATTTCCGTCGGTTCAGGCTTTTGCTCGTACTCGAGAGAGACTTTCTCCTGCTCTTCCTGCATGCGTACGTCTTCCATTTCTGGCCCGAAGCCCTCGAAGTAGGACAGCTTGTCGTCAAGCTCCGAGCGCATGTCGGACGCCACCTGTCGAGAACGCTTCGACAGAATCGCTACCGTTTCGTAAAGGTTGCCGGTCCGATCGGCTAGCTCGTCAATGTCGAGTGTTTCGATCGCCATGGTGGAGTGGAGGCTGCTGTCAAGGAGTACGTTGTACTACGGGTTCTGTCCGGGTGCCTGCCTGCATCGGCGTGTCCGTGATGGGTGTCATCCGGGGACGCTGGTCTGCTCTCACACCTCACAAGCCATGTTCGTCCGCCATTCGGGGACCATACTCCGGTGTAAAAGTAACCCGTGGAGACAAAACGTCTACAAGTCTAAAAACTGACGGGTCCGGGTTAGGGTTTCTTCGACCGCGGCATCCAGGTCATCATTCACAACGACCGCATCGCAAACCTCGGCCTTTTCCATCTCCTGCTCGACCCGATCGAGGCGAGCCTGAAGGGACTTCACGTCCTCGGTGCCACGGCTTTCGAGTCGGCGTTGTAGCTCTTCGAGAGAGGGAGGGGCAATGAAGAGAACGAGCGCGTCGTCTCCGAAGATGCGCTTCACGTTGAGGGCCCCATTCACGTCGATGTCCAAGAGCACGGGGCCCTCTTCGGTCTTAGCTTCTACCTCCGACCGGAGCGTGCCGTAGTACCGGCCAGGATACACTTCCTGGTACTCAAGGAGGTCGCCAGCCTCGATCCGCGCCTGGAATTTCTCGGTGGAGAGGAAGTGGTAGTCCACACCGTCGGTCTCATCGGGACGAGGAGGGCGCGTCGTGGCCGACACCGAAAACTGCATCGCCGGAAGGGCATCCAGGACCCGGTGGGCAATGGTGGTCTTACCCGCCCCGCTCGGAGCTGTCAGGACAACAATGCTGTGGTCGGGCATTTGGGGACCGGACCAAAGGGAAGAGAACCGAAGTTATTCAACGTTACGAATCTGCTCTTTGATCTTCTCAATCTCCTCTTTCATCTCCACGGCCTGTCGAGAGATTGCTTCGTCGTTGGCCTTCGCACCGATCGTGTTGGCCTCCCGGTGGATCTCCTGTGTGATGAACTTGAGTTTCCGGCCTGCCGGCTCATCCCCAGTAAGGGCTTCGCGGAACATGTTGAGGTGCGAATGAAGACGAACACACTCCTCGGTAACGTCGAGCTTGTCGGCCATGAGGGCAACCTCGGTCTCAAGACGGTTGGCATCGATGTGCTCGTCGTCGAGAAGCTCCTGGAGTCGTTCCCGGAGCCGACGCTGCCGCTCCTCAACACGGGTAGGGGCTCGCTCCTCGATTGCGTCGAGGTGCTCGTCGATGACCTGGGTCCGATGCTCCAGGTCCTCCTGGAGGGCCGCCCCTTCCTCGCGCCGCATCTCCCGCAGGTCTTCGATCGCGGCATCGAGGGCTCGAACCACCACCGGCCACGCACGCTGAATTTTGGCGGCCTCTCGCTCCTCCTCAGCCGCGAAGATGTCCTCGAATTCCAGTAGGTGATCGAGACCGATGGAATCTTTGATCTGCGCGGCCGCACAGAGCTGTTCGAGCCGCTCCTTGTGGCGCAATGCCGCGTCGGCGTCGAGATTCATCGGCAGGTCGTCGGTCTCTTTCAACTCCACCGACACGTTGATGTCAAACTGCCCCCGTTCAAAGGCCTCTTCCATGCGTGTCCGTACCTCCGATTCGGCCTCAGGGAGGGGATCGGGCAGGTGGACGTAAATGTCAAGGTGACGCTTGTTCGTTGACTGAATCTCGACGGTCGCCGAGGCGCTCTCGTTGCTGACATGGCCGCGCCCAAAGCCTGTCATGCTGTGAATCATGGGAAGGAGCAGCGGAGCGAAAAGTCTACGAGAGCGGGGACGAGATGAGATCCCCGAGGGTCTGTCGGGGGGACAGGTCGAGAAGGCGACGAAGAAGCTAGCCTGCAACGAACCTGTGCGTCTGTGGCGGGCTGGGGCGTCGTGGAAAACTCATGACCCATGGACACCCTCCCAATTCTCGGGTCAGAAATGTCAAGCTCCAAACGGTGGGGGCACCCCAGTTCGAAGTGTGCGCCAGGGCACGCCTGCTTTGCTCGGAGCATGCAATACAAGCAGGGCCGGAGACCTTCGCGGAACGCCTCGAAGGACAAACGGCGGAGGGGGAGGGATTCGAACCCCCGGTACCGCAGAACGGTACACTCGCTTTCCAGGCGAGCGCCTTCGACCACTCGGCCACCCCTCCAGCACTGGTAAAATTCGGGAATCGAAATGTCAGATGGGAGGGAATGATCCGGCCCGTGCTCCCCTCACCCGAAATTCGAACCCTGTGGTTCGAGATTCGACCCCAGATCAGACCTCCATGATTTGATCCTTCTTCTGGTCCAGGAGCGATTCGGCCCGCTCGGTGTGCTCATCAGTAATTTCCTGGAGGTCTTCTTCGGCGCCGTAAAGCACATCTTCCGAGAGGTTCTCCTCCTCGACGACGCGCTGAATCTCGTTCTTGGCGTCACGACGCGTGTTCCGGATCGAGATCTTGGCTTCCTCAGCGCGCTCCCGGGCGGTCTCGACGATTTCCTCGCGCCGCTCCTCGGACAGCGGGGGAATGGGAATGCGAATTTTTTCGCCGTCGTTGTTCGGGTTCAGTCCCAGATCCGCCTTCATGATGCCCCGTTCAATGTCCTCGATGGCACTCCGATCGAACGGTTGAACGACAAGAAGGTCCGGTTGCGGCGCGCTCACGCTGGCTACCTGCTCGAGTGGCGTTTGAGAGCCGTAGTAGTCAACCGTCACGTTTTCGAGCATGGCCGGCGACGCCCGACCAGCCCGGAGCGTCCGGAGTTGAGAGCGCAGGTACGAGACAGCCTCGTCCATCTCCTCGTCAGCGTCGTCTAGAACATCTTGAATGGGGTCGTCGGGCATGGCACAAGCGCGATTGTGGGGGAGAGTGAGGCGGGCAGCACTGTTATCCCCGATAGACTCGGTCCCGGAGTGGTCCCTGATCAGGCCGGAACGCGTTCAACAGGGGATTCTGCTTCGTCCCAATGCACGTGGGTTCCCACGGTTTCCCCCTCCAGCAGACGTCGAAGGTTCCCCGACGCAGCCATGTTGAACACGATGATGGGCATCTCCGACTCCTGACACAGCGTAAGGGCCGTCATGTCCATCACGCGCAGGTCCCGGCGGAGAACCTCGTCGCCATGAATGCGCTCGAATCGCTCGGCAGAGTCATCCTCTTCGGGATCCGCCGTGAAGATGCCGTCGACCCGAGTTCCCTTCAGGATCACGTCGGCCCCAATTTCGAGGCCCCGGAGGGCCGCAGCGGTGTCGGTCGTAAAGTACGGGTTCCCGGTCCCAGCCCCAAAGATAACGACTCGCCCCTTCTCCAGGTGCCGGATGGCTCGGCGACGGATGAAGGGCTCGGCGATCTCTTCCATCTTGATGCTCGACTGCAGGCGCGTCACGAGATCCACCTGCTCGAGGGCGTCCTGGAGGGCCATCCCGTTGATCATGGTCGCGAGCATTCCCATGTAGTCGGCGTGGGCCCGTGTCATGCCTTCCATGGCGTGCTCGACGCCCCGGAAGATGTTTCCGCCTCCAATTACGATGGCCACCTCGGCCCCGCACTCGACAGCAGTCCGCACCTCCTCCACGTAGTTCTGAAGGACGGTCTCGTCGATGCCGAACTCGCGGCTCGCTCCAAGCAGGGCCTCGCCACTGAGCTTCAGCAGCACCCGCTTGTACTCGAGGGAGGAGGCTGAGGTATCGTCGGAAGGGCCGCTCATGGTACCTGCGTGGTCTGGAAATCGAGGCAAGTGGGCGTACGCAAGGCCGGGTGGTGCCGTCGCTAAACGGCACACCCGGCCCTACAACCAAGCATCCGTGCCCGGAAAGTCAAGCCGTCCGGGGCAATATTCTCTTCGTCCCGCCCCCGAGAGCAAAGCTGCCACACGCCTCACGGGCGAGTCGGTCGTTCGGATCGGGACAGACCCGATAGTCAGGGACGACCGGCTGGGGGGATCCCTGAGGTCAGGTGTCCCCGCAAGACCACGAGTAGGGCGGCACTAGTCTCCGAGAGCATACCGGACAAATCGTTTCACCGAGAGGCCGGCCTCATCGAGCATCTCCTTGACCGAGACCGACGAGTCCTTGACGAAGGCCTGCTCCAGCAACACGTGGTCCTCGAAAAACCGTTCGAGCTTGCCCTCTACGATGTTGTCGATGACGTGCTCGGGCTTGCCTTCGTTGATGGCGGCCTCACGGGCGACCTCCCGCTCTTCTTCCTTCACCTCTTCGGGCACCTCACCCCGGGTGACGGCGATCGGCTCGAGCGCCGCAACCTGCATGGCCACGTCGCGGCCCGCCTCCTGAACGTCTCCATCCCCCTGGGCTTCCACGAGTACGCCGAGCTTCGAGCCCGGATGGACGTAGGAGATGATCTGTCCCTCGTCACTCTCGAGTACGTCGAAGCGCCGGATCGTAAGCTTCTCCCCAATCCGGCCGGTAAGGGCTACCAGTTCGTCCTCGATTGTCACGTCGTCCTCGTAGGGGAGGGCCTTCAGTTCCTCCAGGTCATCGGGCTCCTTCTCCAGCGTTTGCTCGGCGACCGTGTTCGCAAACTCCTGGAAGTCGTCGTTCCGGGCGACAAAGTCAGTCTCACAGTTAATCTCGACGATGACGCCGGTGCGTTGGTCGTCGGAAAGAGCCGTGACAACGAGGCCCTCGTCGGCTTCCTGCTCGGCCCGGTCGGAGGCAACCTCCTGCCCCTTCTTCCGGAGAATGCTGACAGCCTCGTCAAAGTCGCCGTCAGCCTCCTTCAGGGCCTCCTTGCAGTCCATCATGCCGACGCCCGTGGCGTCGCGCAGTTCCTTTACCTGCTGGGCAGAAACGCTCATGTTGTTCGGTGGAGAGAGGGTCGGGGAAGAATCGGTTCGAGAACAGCGTGGGGACGCAAGGCCTAGCCCTGAGCAGCCTTCTTCTTCTCTTCCTTCTTCATCTTGCGCTCGTGGAGGCCCTCCTCGATGGCGTCCGTGATCGTGGAGGTCACGAGCTCGATCGAGCTCAGCGCGTCATCGTTGACCGGGACGGGGTAGTCGATGTTCTTCGGATTGCCGTTGGTATCAACCATGGCAATGATCGGAATCCCAAGATTCTGCGCCTCGCTCACCGCGATGTTCTCGCGTTCCACGTCAACGATGTAAATCGCGCCGGGCAGGTTAACCATGTCGCGGATCCCACCGAGCGTGTTTTCGAGCTTTTCGTGCTCGCGGAGCCGCATCAGCTTCTCCTTCTTTTTCAGCTTGTCGAGCGTACCGTCCCGCTCCATGCGTTCAATCTCCTCCATGCGACGAATGGACTTCCGAATCGTCTGGAAGTTGGTCATGGTGCCTCCGAGCCAGCGGTCCACCATGTGTGGCATTCCGCACTCCTCGGCGTGCTCCCGGACGATGTCCTGCGCCTGTTTTTTCGTTCCGGCGAAGAGAATCTTCTTCCCTCGACGGGCGAACCGCTTGGCCGCCTCAGCGGCTTTGTCAAGGAGAACCTGGGTCTGCATCAGGTCGATGATGTGGATGTTGTTCCGCTCCATGAAGATGTAGTCCTCCATGCGCGGGTTCCACCGGCTCGTAAGGTGGCCGAAGTGTGCCCCTGCCTTCAACAGCTCCTCGACCGTTGCGCGGTGGGAGGTCTCTTCCTCGTCCTCCTCCGTCTGCTCCTCGGGTTCCTCAGAGGTCGTCTCCGTTTCGTCGGCACTGGTCTCGGATGCTGGCTCACCGGCAGCCTCCGCCTCGTCGTCCGAGCCCGGGGCGTCTTCTGTCTCGGGCTCTTCGGTCGTTTCCCCGGGCGCATCGGTGGACTGGGGAGGGGACTCTTCTGCCTCGGTCGCGGAGGCGTCGCCGGAAGAGTTCTCTGGGGGCGCCTCTGCCTCCGAAGGGGTGTCGTCCCGAACGTCGGGATCCTGCGTAGAAGTCTCGTCAGCCATAGTGTATACTGGAAATGAATGGAAGTTGGGTTTCAACTACTACGACCGTCGCTTGCGCAGCGAAACCGGGTTCGAGTGCGGGGACGCAAGGGCGTGGAGGATGTCCGTGTCTCTCCCTTCGCGTCCCGGGGCTCCTTCACTCAACCACGGTCAACCCACTGTCGCATCGGGCCGTATGGTTTTTTGAGTCCGGAGAAGTGACGATGGGGGATGGAAATCTGTCCATTCCGCACCCCACTTCCGCGTTCCCAATCCGGGTTACCGCTTGCTGTACTGGCTCTTCTTCCGGGCGCCGGGCTGGCCGTACTTCTTGCGCTCCTTCATGCGGTCGTCGCGCGTGAGGTATCCTGCATCACGGAGCGGGCCGCGCAGCTCCTCATCGTACTCGACGAGGGCCCGCGCGATGCCAAGCCGAATCGCCTCGGCCTGTCCCGTGAGTCCTCCTCCGGAGGCGTTCACCTTCACGTTGAACTGACCAAGCGTGTCGGTCACGTCAAAGGGCTGGTCGAGCGTACGCCGCCGCCACGGACTGGGAAAGTACTCCTCAGCATCGCGTCCGTCGATAACGAAGCTTGAGCCGTCGCCGGGCCGTAGGTACACACGGGCTGTGGCCGTTTTGCGGCGTCCAATGGCCTGATACTGAGTCATTTTCGGCATGACAGGGAGGTCGGATTTTCGGGAAAGGAGTACAGTATCGAGTGGGACGAGCAACTACGCCGTTTCGAGCGGATCGGGCTGCTGAGCCTCGTGTGGATGTTCGGGACCGGCGTATACCCTCAGCTTTTTGAACATGTCGCGCCCGAGTGGACCTGAGGGAAGCATGCCTTCCACAGCCTGCTCGACGATGTATTCGGGCTTGTTCTCCCGCACCTCCTCCGGGGTCTGAAAGTGGTCGCCTCCTGGATACCCGCTATACTCGAAGTACGGTTTTTGCTGCTCCTTTCTCCCTGTGAATCGGGCCTTCTCTGCATTCACCACAATCACGTGGTCGCCCGTGTCCATGTGCGGCGTGTACATGGGCTTGTGCTTCCCCCGAAGAACGTGGGCAATTCGGGAGGATAAGCGGCCCACAATTCGGTTTGTAGCATCTACGACGTACCAGTCGCGATCAATGTCACTCGGCGTGGCACTGTAGGTCTTGAAGCTCTGGGGATCCATCGTGGGTCTATCACTCGTCTCAGGTCCAAAGAAGAAGCCGGAGGTCCGGTACAATAGGCGACACGGAGCTCCCGAAATCTCGATAGGAAGCCGGGATGTACCGACTCAGAGCCAGGAGAAGTCTCGCACGCCCGAGGGGCACAGGGAGGTAGTGGGAGAGCTGCCAGTCCTCTCTGCGCTTCCGTGTTCAAACGTCTGTCTCAGTCGTTATGGCACGAAGGAAGAAAGACCAGGGTTTCGGACCCGAAGAGATTCCCTCAATCTTGACGGAAGGCAGAACAGCCGTGTTCGAGCATCGCCGATTCAGTCCTGCTCTCGCACAAGGTATGTCGCTGCCTGCCTGTACCTTCCGCCTGCCTGCCCCGCGCTTGTGCTCCTGTGCCCGCACGCTCGGCGACCGGACGGGCGGGTGGAAAGCAAAAAGGCCTCTCCCTACTCGATTGGGGACACAACGTGCAATCGCAATGACGGAGGAGAACGCTTTGATGTCCGTCGGGCAGCACCTTATTATTTTCTATGTTTTCGGATCCAAATTCTCTTCCAGGGCTCCACCAATTTTCTTTAGCCTACCTGTCCGGCGATGTCAGGCCTGTCCTCCGAGCTCCGTACTGTCACCGATCGTCTTCCCTTTCCGGTGGACGACACCGATGCCGCAAACGACGCGTTCCGGCGTTGTATGGAGAAGCAAGACCCGGAAGCGGAGTATGTCATGGACCTGTGGACGTACTGTTACATCTGTCGGTACTTCCTGACGAAGTCGGCGGGAGACACGTTTGAGAACGCGTCCGACGCTGACGAACTCGTCACGCGGGCGTACCGAAAGGTGCAGCAGAATCGTGGTGAGGTCCGTAGTCCCGATCGGTATGCGAACTGGGTCAGCGTCGTCTGCAAAAACACATTTCTTAACTACAAGCGGCGAAATCGCTTCTCCGAATCGATCAACCGCGAAGAGGGTCCCGAGCTACCGGCAAATGAAGACCAACCCGTCGCGAACATCGGCTTTGTGCGGGAGACGCTCATTGAGGCCATCCAGGAGCTTCCCAACTACCTGCGGGAACCGGCTCGGCTCTATTTTCTCGAAAATCAGGAGTTTGACGAGATCAGTGAAGAGATAGGAAAGCCGGTGGCCACCATCCGAACGTACAAACACAAAGCCGTCAAGCATCTTCGCAGCAACGAGAAGCTCCGTGAATACGTAGATCAGGTCGATTAGCAGAACCTGCCGCGGGAACATTCCTAATGTGATGCGCGAAAGAAAATTCAAAAATTGTGTACAGTACGTTATGCATGCGATCCTGATGTGTCTAGGTATATGCTCCCTCTGCACTGATAACCTCTGCTTCCCTGTTCGGAGGTTTCGCAGATAACACATTGCCTGGCAATGTTGGTGTCCACGCCAGTTCCTCTTCCTCTGTGCCGGATTTTCCACTCTTAGGGTCGGAGCACCAGCACGTCGGGGTTTTCGTCCCACACACATCTTCACGCTTCCCCCATGGACGATGTCGAAGAAAAGATACTGTTGTATCCTCAACTGCCCGTCGAGGAACGCCGCGAGATCGAAGCCTATGTAGAGGCCAATCCGGAGTGGGCGCCTCTACTCCGAGACGTCCGTACTCTTGAGCGTCTTGCGGCGGACGTGCAGGAATCCATGCCCTCCGATGCACTCCTCGCCACGTACGTGATGGCTCAGTATCTCCATCCGGGCGAGGTTTCCTCAGCGCTCCAGTCGGCCTTCTCAAAACTGGAAGCTCGAATCGAAGAGGATGAAGCGCTTCGACGTGAGGTAAACGCGGCCCGCCGTCGGCTGAGAGACGCCGAAGCGTCCATTGACCCGGTCTCGCAGTTTGAAGAGCTTACGGGGCATGTCCTCAGCACCGAATCGGAGACAGAAGGCACGGAGGCTTCCGAGACCGTGGTGCAGAGTGCTGAGAAATCGACGCCCTCCATTGGGACGGTTCTTCGCAACCTCCCACTGCTTGCGCGGAGATTTGCGATGGCGGTAGTGCTTCTAGGGGTCGCGTACGGAGGACTGTACGGCGTGAGCGTCGCAACCCAGTCTCCACTCGACCGTCTCGCAGCCGTCAACGTCAGCGACCAAGTCATCGAGAACTACGTCGAGACTGAGACTCGGAATGCTACACCTGAGCCCGACACTCTTTCGGTTGATGGCCGCTACCTGGAGGCCCTTTCGGCTCTTCGTGCCGCGCGGACCTCTACGCTCGGCCTCTTTCCGCGCTACGACGCCAGGAAACTCGAACGATCACGGCGGCTCCTTGAGCAGGTTCTGAACCGGGTTGACCCCGGGTCTTTTCTCGCCTCAGAAGCGCACTTCTACCTCGGAAAGATTGCGCTCGCTCAGGAACGAACGGACGCAGCGCAAAGACACTTCAAGACAGTCGTCAAGCGGCAGGGCCGGAAGAGAGAAAAGGCCTACGAGATTCTAAAGACCCTCCAGCAGGAGCGCCTGATGCGGGAGTAGATGAGGGGGAGGCGGGCTGGGGCCGTTCGCCGACGTCCCCCGCACAATCAGAGACGGGTGCCGGTGAGAGCCGGCACCCGTTGTGCACCCAACGTCAAGGGGCCAGGGGCCTCGCGGGATCAGGCGTAGGTGTTGAGCATGACCGGCATGATGAGCATGAGGATGTCTTCGTCCTCGGCCTGCTCCTGCGGCAGAACGATGCCAGCCCGATTGGGCGAGCTGAGCTCGAAGACCACCTCGTCGCAGTCAACGTTACTAAGCACCTCGGTGAGGTACTCTGAGTTGAAACCGATCTCCATGTCTTCACTGTCGTAGTCGCAGCGGATTACCTCTTCGGCTTCGCTGGAACGCTCCACATCCTCCGCCGAGATGGTCACGGTGTCGGCCGTGATGTCGAGCCGAATCTGATTGGTCATGCTGGAGGAATAGAGCCCGACGCGCTTGACGGCGTTGAGCATGTCCGCACGGTTCACGACGAGGTTGCGGTCGTTCTCCCCCGGAATGACCGCCTCGTAGTTTGGATATGTCTCGTCGATCAGACGTGCCACCACGCGTGAATCTCCGAATTCGAAGCTAACGTGTCCCTCGTCCACCCGGACGCTGCAGATTTCGTCGTCCTCCACGATCCGGCCCGCAAGCTTCGTCGCCTTCTCCGGTACAATGAAGTCAACGGACGTGCCAGCCTGCAACTCCGGTAGGTCGAGCTTAACGAGCCGATGCCCGTCTGTCGCCACCACACTCGTGTCGTCCTCCCCAACCTGGAAATACACGCCCATCATGGCCGGGCGCAGGGCATCCTCGCTCACGGCAAAGGCCGTTCGGTCGATGGTTCGGCTCAGCAGGCCGCCCTCGACGTTAATCTCGTGCTCCCCTTCGAGCTCCGGCAGCTCGGGGTAGTCCGTTCCGTCGTGGCCCACCATTTTGTAGTGGCCCTGATCGGTTTCCATTCGGATCTCAAAATCGCTATCCGCCGAGAACTCGATGGGCAGATCCGGAAGGGCACGCAAGGTGTCGATGAGTCGCTGGGCGGGCACCGCAACGGGCGTGCTCTCGGGAGTGCCGTTCGTCTCGAACTGAACCGGCACCTTCTGGATGATCGAGATTTCGAGGTCGGTAGCGCTCAGGCGCAGGGTGTCGCCTGCCCGCTCGAAGAGAATGCACTCCAGGATGGGCATCGTGCTCTTCGACGGAACGGCGCCTTTCACTGTGTTGAGCGCCTCGAGGAGATCGGCGCTGGAGGTGGTGAATTTCATGGGAGTGAGCGCGTTACGGAAGGAGACGCGACAATTAGAGTGTTCTATACGGAACAAACTTGTATACAGATCCACGTACGGCGGTAAACGGCGGAAGATTCAGGCCCGCTCTTCTTTCGCCCACCGACTACCGGCCCTGACGGCTGATCTCCCGGTCGATCTCCTCGACCGTGTCCCGAAACTGCTCGTCGGCTTCCATCTGGTCCTCCACCGTGCTGTTGGCGTGGATCACCGTCGAGTGATCGCGCCCGCCGAAGTGAAGCCCTATCGTCTCAAGGGAGTGCTGCGTGTACTTCTTGGAGAAGTACATTGCAATCTGACGAGCCCGAACAATCTCTCGCTTCCGAGTCTCTCCTCGCACCTGATTTTCAGGGATGTCTAGGTATTCGCACACAACGCGCTGAATGTCCTCGATCGTGAGGTCTGCCTTCTGCTCCTCGACGAAGTCCTGTAATACCTCTGTGGCAAGGGCAAGATTGATCTCTCGCTGGTGCAGCGTGGCGTGGGCAAGGAGGCGAATCAGCGCTCCTTCGAGCTCGCGAATGTTGCTTTCGATGTTGCGGGCGATGAAATCGACCACCTCGTCGCCAAGGTCGATGCCGTCGTCCTCGGCCTTGCGCCGGAGGATGGCAACGCGGGTCTCTAGGCCAGGCGGCTGAAGGTCGGCGGACAGCCCCCATTGAAATCGGGAAAGCAGGCGTTCCTCGATGCCCTCGATTTTCCGGGGCGGACGATCGGCCGACAGCACGATCTGCTTGCCCGCCTGGTGCAAGGAGTTGAAAACGTGGAAGAACTCCTCCTGCGTCTTCTCCTTGCCCCCAAAAAACTGCACGTCGTCGACAATGAGCACGTCGATCTGGCGGTAGAACGTTGAGAACTCGCTGATTCGGTTTCGCTGAATCGACTGCACGAACTCCGTCGTGAAGCGCTCGCTAGAGACGTACAGAACGGTCTCGGAGGCCTGGTTCGCCTTGACGTAGTTGCCGATGGCCTGAATGAGGTGTGTTTTCCCGAGCCCCACGCCTCCGTACACCAGAAATGGATTGAACTCTGTGGTGCCCGGCTCCTGGGCAATGGACCAGGCCGCGCTGCGGGCTAGCCGGTTGCAGTCCCCTTCGATAAAGCGCTCAAAGGTGTAGCTGTCATTGAGCTGGCTATCGATCTCGGTGTCCTGAATGCCCGGAATCGCGAAGGGATTTTGCACCGGCGGCTCGTCCTCAGGCTCCCCGCTCGTGGACTCGGGCGGCGGGTCCTGGGACGGAGGACGATCTTCAGGGCTGGGAGGCTCCGAGGAGGCGCGCGAACCTGAAGCCGACGGGGGCCCTCCTGACGGCCCAGTTCCCCTCTCCGGCCCAGTCCTGCTCTCTCCGGAGTCTGAGGGTGTCTCCGAGGGAGGCGTAGAGGAACGTTCCGGAGACTCCGATGAAGACGCGTCGGGCTGGCGGGCAGGAAGCTGCATGGACGCCCCCTGCTCTGGATCGTCCGGGTCTTCTCGCTCGATGACGACATCGTAGAACAGCCGCCCGTCGGGCCCGAGCACCCTCGTGACGGTTTTGCGGAGCAGGGAGAAGTAGTGCTCCTCAAGCCACTCGTAGTAGAACCGGCTTGGGAGTTGAATGGTGAGCCTGCGCAGGCCGTCCTCTTCTTCCAACGACAGGGGCTCGAGGGGCTCGAACCAGGTCCGGAAGCTCTGCCGGCTCACATTGTCCCGGATAATTTCGAGACACTCATCCCAGGCATGTTCGGCGGACCGATCCATATCCGAGTCGAAGACCAGTCTCGCGAGCGAGGAGCGCTCGCCGGTTCAAGTCAGGACAGCAGCAAGGGGGATCCCGGTTTTACTCGACGAGGACCCGTGGAGAACCGCAGTTCACCGAACGATTCTCGGTTTCGGCTTTGAAGTGTCCACTGCCAATGGAGAAGCGAACATCCGGTGTTGGCGTGGGGCAAGATCACTGGTACTTGGGGGAACGGACGTACCGTCTTCTTTCCGTCGTTCTTTCTCTAAAAGCTTTCTCCAAAAATGGATCTGGGAACCCACGTCGGAGCCCAATCGGCTGCATCAGTGCCATACCCCTCTTGCGTCAGCCGCGCGTTTCATCAGCCGCGCGGGACGGCGTCACAGGAGACAGCACGGGGACAGCACTAGAGACAAAAGACTCATGGAGCGTCAGCACCAACTGGCACCCGCGCCAGATATAAATCCTTCAACCATGCACGGACCTGGAAGCGACGGGTGTTCTGGGGGAAAATAGCTTCCGCAGATCGGTTCAACACTGCCGCAGCGATCGCGCCTCCGACCGTCGAGCGATTGCGGGAGTACGCACGTTAATCATCGCCCTCTCCAACATCAAGAACAAAAATGCGCAGGCGCTCGGGGTCGTTGACGGAGAAAACTCAGGTCCGAAAGAGGGCAGCGAGACGCTCGTTCCGCGAGGAATCAGGAACCCCCTCGACCCGATCCTATAGCAATGCATCCCTGTTTTTCGCAGGCAGTAGAACTGTTCAAAACGGTTCGGCGTCATGCTGACCCTCGACATTACGTCCCTTCCGGAGGGAATTCATCACCTTGAGCTGTCTCCCTCGGCCGGCGAGGTGAACCTTGACCCGTCCACCTTCCGCGACATTCAGGTCGACGCTGTCTTGCAGCATCATCGCGACCGCATCCTCGTGAAGCTGCAAGCAGAGGCCACGGCGGAGCTGACGTGCGACCGTACCCTCCGTCCGTACGAGCAAGCCGTTGATGGGAACTACAACGTACTCTTCGGTCCTCCCTCGATGGTGGGAAGGGAGGGGGAGGAATTCGACGAGGTCCGCCCTCTTGATTCCACAGATCGGGAAATTGACCTTACGGAAATCGTCCGGGACACACTCCTCCTCGCAATCCCGCAGCGTCAGGTTGCACCAGGGGCCGAGGACGAATCCATCACGCAGGCGTTCGGGGAGCCAGCGGATGATGACACCGACGAGTCCGAAGTGGACCCGCGCTGGAGCGAGTTGAAAAAACTGAAAGACGAAGAGTGAGAACTCCAGACCGCGGGGCGTTCTGAGCTGTAAATTCTGAGCGAAATGAAAGAAGACGCCTGAACACCGGGCGGGTTCTTCCATCTTAAGGCATCCGTTCTTGCGCCGACCTCTTATCTATCGTTGGAGTCGTTGCGAAACTTCCACACAAGCTGCATCGCGTTCTGTTTTCACTGCTCCGGAAATTGAGACATGGCCGTACCGAAACGACGACACTCGAAGTCCCGCACCCGGAAGCGCCGCTCCACGTACTACAACGAGCTGGAGCCCCCCCAGCTCATGGAGTGCAACAACTGCGGCAACCCAAAGGTCATGCACCGAGCCTGTAAGCATTGTGGCTACTACCGTGGCCGACAGGTAATTGAGCCTTCGGACGAGCTGATTGTGTGACGATCGGCTCCGTTTGCGAACTGTCCCCGCGGGATCCCCGCGGTTCTTGCTCACGCCCCTCCACGATCCGATGCGTTTCGGATCTGGCCTCGGGGCGTGTCTTTATTTGTCGGGTCTTCGCACCGCAGGCCGGAGCGTACTCGGTGATTGTAACTGCGTACGCCTATGTTTTCATTGCTCTACTCCACCCTCTCGGAGGGCGCCCTTCCGAGGGACTGGGCAGGATCTCAGGCTCTTTTCCGGCACGCACGTTTCGGCAGACATACCGTCGGTTCGTATGGCAACGTCACGCATCGCAGTGGACGCAATGGGAGGCGACGAGGCCCCTGAGGCAGTTGTGAAGGGGGCCCTCCAGGCGCTCCACCACGCCGAGGACGAGATGGCCATTCTGCTTGTGGGCCCCGAAGAACAGATCCACGAGGTGATTCACGCGCACCCAGACGCCCCAACGGAGGCCCTCCACGTTCTCGATGCCCCCGAAGTGATTGGAATGGGGGAAACCCCGTCGATCGCCGTCAAGCAGAAAACGAGCTCCTCAATCCACCGTGGACTGGCAGCCCACCATGACGGTGAGGCCGACGCGTTCGTGAGCGCCGGCAACACAGGGGCCATCATGGCCGCGTCCATGTTTATCCTCCAGCGGATTCCGGGGGTGGAACGACCTTCGATTGCCGGGTTTTTTCCAACCCTAGAAGGGTATTCTGTCGTCCTTGACATTGGCAGCAACGTAGACTGCAAGCCTGCCCATCTCCTCCAATTTGCTCAGATGGGAACGGTGTACGCGCGCCAGATTCTCAAAAACGAAAACCCGTCGGTCGGCCTGCTCAACATCGGGGAGGAGCCTGGGAAGGGCGACGAACTGACCAAGGAAACCCACGGGTTGTTGCAGGACGCCGAGGACGTAAACTTTGCCGGCAACGTGGAGGGGGGCGACCTTCTCTTTTACGCTGCCGACATCATCATCTGTGATGGCTTCGTCGGCAACGCCCTCCTGAAGTTTGGAGAGAGCATGACGACCGTGCTCTCGGAGATGACCCAGCAAGAGATGGAGCGCCAGGGGCTTACACCAAAGGAGAAACGGCTCGTATCGGGCGTGCTCGACGAGGTGCGCAAGGGGTTTGATCCTGAATCGCAGGGCGGCGCCCCGCTTTTGGGCGTGAATGGAAACGTGCTCGTCGGACACGGCCACTCCACGCCCGACGTCATCGCGCAGCTGATTCATTCGGCCTCTACGCTTGCGTCCGAAGACATCGCTCACGCCCTCAAGGCAGCCTTCAATCCCAGTCTCGCGTAGGCGTTCGAAGGTCCTTCTGTCTCTACACCGCTTTGTCTGCCCATGTCTTCTTCCCCCTCCTGCCAGGCCGCCATCACTGCCGTGGGCCACTATCTCCCCGAGAGGCGGCTCACGAACAGCGACCTGGAAGAGATGGTCGAGACCAGTGACGAGTGGATTCGGACGCGGACCGGCATCCGCGAGCGCTGCATTCTGGGCGATGATGGGAAAGCGACCGCCTTCATGGCTACCGAGGCCGCACAGGAGGCCCTTGACAAGCGCGGCATTGGGCCGGACGACGTGGACCTCATCGTCGTCGCCACAGTCACCCCCGACATGCTATTCCCAGCGACGGCGTGTTTGGTTCAGGACAACCTCGGCGCTTCCAATGCGTGGGGGTTTGACCTATCGGCAGCCTGTAGCGGCTTCATCTATGCCCTTACCACAGGGGCTCAGTTCATCGAGACCGGCCAGGCAGACACTGTCCTCGTCGTCGGAGCCGACAAGATGAGTTCGATCACAGACTATACGGACCGCACCACCTGCATTCTCTTCGGGGATGCCGCAGGGGCTGTCGTGCTGGAAGCCGATGAGGAAGCTGGTCTTCATGATTCCATCCACCACGTTGACGGCGAACACGACGATCTGCTGTGCATGCGGGGGGGCGGGAGCCTCAACCCGCCGACGCACGAGACGGTGGATGCCCACATGCACTACCTCCATCAGGAGGGACGCCAAGTCTTCAAATTTGCGGTCACGCGCATGGCAGACGTGTGCGAGGAAGTCATGAACCGCAATGGCCTCGACGCGGAGGACGTGGACTATCTCGTGCCGCACCAGGCCAACCAGCGCATCATCGACGCCACGGCCAAGCGTATGGGGCTCTCCTCCGACCAGGTGATGCTCAATATCGACCGCTACGGCAACACAACGGCCGCCACGATTCCTCTCTGTCTCTTCGACTGGGAAGAGGATCTGGAACGGGGCGACGAACTCATTCTCACAGCTTTCGGCGGCGGCTTTACCTGGGGGGCCGGCCACCTTACCTGGGCGTACGACGGCGCGGAGAATGGCGCCTAGACTCGTTCACAACGTCCGCTTCGATCTTTCACACCCGTCCTCGCACCGTAATGGCGACAGCGTTTCTCTTCCCGGGGCAGGGTTCACAGTCGTTAGGAATGGGGTATCAGCTGTACGAACAGCACGAGGAAGCGCGGTCCCGGTTCGAAACCGTCAACAGCGTGCTCGATGTCGACCTGATTGCCCTGATGTTCGGGCTAGAGTCGACGCTCAGCGATCCGGAGGAGCGGCTGAAGCAGACGGAAATTACCCAACCCGCGCTTTACGCACACAGTCTGGCGGCCATGGCGGTGCTTGACGACGAAGGGGTTCGGCCAGACATGGCCGCGGGGCACAGTCTGGGCGAGTACAGTGCCCTTGCCGCTGCGGGGGCTCTCTCGTTCGAGGAGGGGCTGCGCGTGGTGCGCCGTCGCGGCGAGCTGATGGCGGAGGCTGGAGAGCGTCGTCCTGGAGCGATGGCGGCTGTGCTCGGGGCCGACATCAACGGGGTCGAATCGGTATGCGAAGAAGTGTCCGCGGAAGAAGAGGGAGTCGTCCAACCCGCGAACTACAACGCCCCGGACCAGATCGTCATTTCCGGCGACGTGGAAGCGGTGGAGCGCGCCACCGGGGCCATCGAAGGGCGGGCCGTGCCACTGTCCGTGAGTGGTGCGTTCCACTCGCCGCTGATGGAGTACGCCCGTGAGGGCCTCGCCGAAGTGCTTGAGGCAGTCACCATTCGGCCGTCCCATTGTCCCGTGTATCCGAACGTGACTGCCGAGCCCACGACCGATCCCGACGAGATCCGGCGCTGTCTCATGGAGCAGTTGCTTTCGCCGGTGCGCTGGGCGCCCACGCTTCGTCACATGCAGGAAAACGGGGCTACGCGCTACGTAGAGGTAGGGCCCGGGCAGGTCCTGCAGGGCCTAGTGCGTCGTACCCTGGGGAAGAACGCCGAAACTTTGGGTGCGGGAACGCCCGCGGAGATCGAACGCCTGGTTGAGGCGTAGGCCTTAGTCGAGGCGTAGGCCTCCGGAAGGGAGCTGCAAAAACAAGGGGAAACGCATCCTGGGTGGATGAGTCCCATCCATACACGTGCGGACACCAAACCCGCCCTCTCCCCGACACTTCCGCCGGTCGCCATGTTCCTGCCGTTCATCTCCTCCCCCAAACTGTTTTGCCGACTCACCGGAATCCTTCTGCTCCCGCTCCTTGTCGCTGGGTGTGGTGGGGGGGACACCTACTCGGTCGATCAGGGTCAAAT
Organism: Salinibacter sp.; assembly: GCF_042218895.1. Lineage (NCBI taxonomy): Bacteria > Pseudomonadati > Rhodothermota > Rhodothermia > Rhodothermales > Salinibacteraceae > Salinibacter > Salinibacter sp. The sequence goes on from NZ_JBDGQQ010000062.1 coordinate 26,161, forward strand.
TGCTGAGCGGTTCCTCCCCGCCGAGCGGACCGTGAGCCACCATCCGGATTCCCTCCAGGCCCTCGAGATTACAGAGGGGGACGAAAAGATCCAGTACGAGCTGAGCCGGGACTACGAATCCCTATTCCAGAAATGGTCCTGCAGCTTCCTGAACCTAGGCACTGGCCCGTCTGTGTCCAGCCCCACCTACGCCACCCTCTGGAGCCTCGAGCTCTCCCTCGCCTCTCTCCAACCAGAAACGGGGATTCTCACGCTTCGGAAGAAGCGGGCGAGGAAGCTCCTTGAGAGGCGGCGCGAGGAGTACTTCGACACGATACAGATTGACGTCTTTTGGTTTGTGAGACGCGGAGGCGACGGAATTGTCGCGGGTCCTGGAGCCCGGACCACGCTGCACGTTCGGGATACCACGTATCGCCCGGTGCGGTCGGACCACGGCCCGCTTCGGGAAGCCTTTCTGAGTGGTGGAACCACCGCGCTGTACCGCCGCAACATGCTTTACTTTCCTCGGACTCTGGACGGCACGGACATCTTAGAGGGAGCATCGAAAATACGTCTCGAAGTGAGTCGAACCGGGAGCGGATCGACCAGAAAATTCGTGTGGCGCTGGAACGAGGAAAACACGGCCGTGCATAAGGAGGATGGACCGCGGGCAACGACTGCGTCTCCCCTGACTCGCCGGTGATGTCGTCTCCCCCCTGCTCGGCCAGGCTCTCAATCTGGAATACGGCCGTTCCCCGCGGACGCTGGAACGTAACAGTTACGACCGGCGCTGCCGGGCCCCTTGTCTTTCCGGCCAGGATTCTCAATCTTCTGAGGCACACCGGGCGGGGAGGGTCACAGCGCCGCACTCGCACACAGGAACTTTGAACCTCACCATGCAGGCCGACTTTCGGGGCTCCACTGCTCTCATCACGGGAGGAACCCGGGGAATTGGACGTGCCATCGCCGAGGCGTTCGCCGAGGCAGGGGCCAATGTGGCCTTCACCTACCGCTCCTCCACCGACACGGCCTCTGCCCTCGTGGAGGCTTTCGAAGAACAGGGCACCGAGGCCCTCGCACTGCAGGGCGACGTGGCCGATCTGGAGGCGGCGCAGGCCCACGTCGACGCCACCCTGGAGCGATGGGACACGCTCGATGTGCTCGTAAACAACGCAGGCATCACCCGAGATGGCCTCATGCTCCGGATGAAGGAAGCGGACTGGGACGCGGTCCTGGACACGAATCTGAAAGGAACGTTCAACTTCTGCAAGGCGGCGTATCCCACCATGATGCGCCAGCAACAGGGCTCGATCATCAACATTTCCTCCGTCGTCGGCACCACCGGAAACGCCGGCCAGACCAACTACGCTGCCTCCAAGGCCGGCATCATCGGCTTCTCGAAGAGCCTCGCCAAGGAGCTGGGCAGTCGCAACGTCACGGTAAACGTGGTGGCCCCAGGCTACGTGCAGACCGACATGACCGAGGAGCTGGACGAAGAGACTCGCGAGTCCCTTCTCGACACGATCCCGCTGGACCGGCTCGCAGAGCCCGACGAGGTTGCCAACGCCGTACTCTTTCTAGCCTCTCCGGCGGCAACATACGTGACAGGACACGTCCTGCACGTGAACGGGGGGCTTGCCATGTGAGCATACTGTCGACCAGTTCGGACTCGGGAGTGCCGGACGGCCTCTCCGGTGCAACCCACAACCTCGGTGTGCGGGGGCGCTGCATTCGGCCCTCCAACCCAACTCGTCGGCGATGCGAGGACGTTTCGCCTGAAAAACTCTCCCGACGGAGCCCGCACTTTTTTGCTCTCTAGTCAAGGACGGAGGGGATCGACCAGGGGGCATTCGCGTTGTACTCACAAATGCTTCAGTGGGGTCTTCACCGCTCCCCTGTTTCTCCTCTTAGCGCCGGGCTGGACGTTCGTCGCGCACCTCCCTGACCTGTACCGTACCTGGAACCGAACTGCTTGCCGCATGGCTCCCGATATTCCGCAGAGCGCTTACGTAGAACAGATCGACCTGACCTCCGACGCCCAGAAGGAACGTCGGCGTGACGAAGTCGGCGAACTCCGCGAGCCTGATCCTCCGCTCGAAGAGGTCACCACCGACGACCTCTCCGGGCAGATTGAGCAAGCGGTGCACGCTGCCGGGTGGACCGACCTGATGGACGTGCAGCGGAAGGCCATCCCGTACGTGCTTGAGGGACGCGACTTAATCGTCCAGTCCCAAACCGGGTCGGGCAAGACCGGGGCGTTCCTGCTCCCTCTCTTCGACCTCATCAATCCGGAGAAGAAGGAGCAACAGGTCCTTATCCTCACGCCAACTCGGGAGCTTGCCCGTCAGATCCACGAGGAGTTTGAGCGGATGAAAATTGCCACGCCCCGAACGAACCGGATGGAGGCAGCGCTCGTCTACGGGGGAGTGGGCTATGGATCCCAGATCGACGCGCTAGAGAGTGGAGCGCAGGTGGTCGTAGGGACGCCTGGACGCACCCTCGACCATTTAGAGAGCCGCAACTTTATTGCCGACACCGTCCAGATGCTTGTGCTGGACGAAGCCGACGAGATGCTCTCGATGGGCTTCTACCCGGACATGAAGGACATTGTCGACTTCCTGCCGGAGGACCGTGTCTCGTACATGTACAGTGCCACAATGCCGCCTAAGGTACGGACGGTGGCGCGCGAGTTCCTTGACGACCCTGGCTTTCTTTCGCTCAGTAGCGACAAGGTGAGCGTCGAGGAGAACGAGTACCGGTACTATCTGGTCAACCCGATGGAAAAGGACCGGGTGTTGGCGCGGCTCATGGAGCTCGAGGAGCCGGAGTCGGCCCTCATCTTTGCCAACACGAAGCGGGAGGTGAGCTACCTCAGCAAATTCCTCTCCAACAAAGGGTACGACGTGGACGAGATGTCCGGCGACCTTTCTCAGCGCGATCGGGAGGAGGCGCTCGATCGGCTGCGGGAGGGCGACCTCCGCCTGCTGGTGGCAACAGACGTGGCGGCTCGGGGCATCGACGTGTCCGACCTGAGCCACGTCTTCATCTACGACGTGCCGCAGGACCATGAGTACATCATTCACCGCTCCGGCCGCACGGCCCGGGCCGGGGAGGAGGGCACGACGATCGTCCTCTCCACCCACGAGGACGAGTTCGAGCTCAAGCGGATGGCCAACACGTACGACATCGACCTTGAGCGAGCCGAACTGCCGGAGGATCCGCACCAGACGGCCACGGAGCTGCTGGAAGAGCGTCACGACGAGATCCAGCGCTCCCCCGACGGCATCGAGCAGGACGTTCAGGACTTCGTGCCGCTCGTGCAGGAGCTCTCTGAAGAGCGCCCGGAGCTACTCGCGTCTCTCGTGACCAAGGTGTATGCTCAGGCGAAGCAGGAGGAGGAAGACGCAGCGTAAGCGCCTGATGGCGCCTCCACACGCGTCCCGGGAAGCTCTTCCCCTACTGCGTTCACGGCGCTGCATCGCCGTACTACTGCGGTCACGTCCGTTCCGTGCGTCCAGCGACGTGGAGAGCTTGCCCCTAGCGATTCGTGCGCCTCTCAGTGCCAGCCCACCCGACTCCCTCGCGCGTCGCGCTCGAGTGATGTGAGATTGAGCCGACACAGCTCTCATTCCTCAGGCGCATCAAGGACCCGCTTCGTGAGCTGGTATGCAATGAACCCCCCTCCGGCGAACACGACTCCGTAGATCCCTACGGGATTCTGGGCTTGTGCGACTGCCTCATAGGCCACCGCGGAGAGACCGGCCGCCACACCCCCGGCCGCGACGAAGATGATGGTTTGCAGTAGCCACCGACCGAGTGCCTGACCCGGAGACAGTGGTTGGTCGGACATGGCGAGTATTCGCGTCTTTGGAGACTAATCGGAGGAGAGAAGATAGGACCCATCACCGGCAACGGCAAGCCAAGCTCAAGGGCGACCCTTGAGACGATTCGGTACGGCTCTGATTTCTGGGGGTCGGCAAGCCCCGCGCCGTGGTCTCTCCGGTGTTCCCCCGCCCGCCCGTCAGGGGCTTCCCCTGAGGCCATCGCGGTTTGCATTTCTCCGCTCCTTCCTCCTATGCTCCCCGAACCGGATCTCGTTGTGTTCGATGGACACGCATGGATGTCCTCACCTAGCGTACTAGGGGCGCCCACGCCTTCTGGATCCTCCCCAAGGACTCTCCCATCCGATGGATGACGTCGACAAGTCGGCACACGCTGATCAGCAATCGCAGTTCAACCTCCTGAGGATTGTCTTTGTCTCCCTCACGGCAGCACTCGGGGGATTTCTGTTCGGGTTCGACAGTGGCGTGATCAATGGCACTGTCGAGGCCATCCAGGCTGCCTTCGGGGCGAGCGATGCGGTTACCGGGTTCAACGTGGCGTCGATGCTGCTGGGCAGTGCTGTGGGCGCCTTCTTCGCCGGAAACCTGGCCGACAAAATCGGGCGGCGGCGGACGATGATCCTTACAGCCATCGCTTTCATGGTCAGTGCGTGGGGCTCCGGGGCGGCAGGATCGTCGCTTCCGTTCATTCTAGCCCGGCTGACGGGGGGGCTGGCCGTGGGGGCGGCCAGCATTCTGGCTCCGGCCTACATCAGCGAAATCGCACCGGCGGAGATTCGGGGCAGCCTCTCGACCCTGCAACAGCTGATGATCGTCATCGGGTTGTTCATGGCGTTCGTGAACAACTACGTCATCGCGCAGGCCGCGGGGAGCGCCTCCGAGTCGTTCTGGTTCGGGTACGGAGCCTGGCAGTGGATGTACTGGATGGAACTGATTCCAGCCTCCATCTTCCTACTCTCGCTGCTTCTCGTTCCGGAGTCGCCCCGCTACTTGGTAGCGGCGGGCCAAGAGGCGGAGGCCCGATCGGTGCTCGATCGCCTGGGGACCGCCGCCGACGTAGACGCTAAGATCGCAGACATTCGCTCGACCCTGGAGGAGGAGCGACAGCCCCGCCTCACCGACGTCATTCAAGAGCACACGGGAAAGATCCATCCGCTTGTCTGGGTCGGAATCGGGCTTGCCTCCCTCCAGCAGTTTACCGGCATCAACGTGGTGTTCTATTACGGGGGAACGCTCTGGCAGGCCGCCGGCTTCACGGAGGCTAGCGCGCTGCTCACCAATGTGGTGAACGGCTCCGTCAACGTGCTCTTCACGTTTGTCGCCATCGCCCTCGTAGACCGGGTTGGTCGAAAGCCACTTCTCCTGGTGGGGGCATTGGGGCAAGCCCTCATGCTCGGCGCCATGGCCGTCACCTTCGCTGGAGCGGCGAGCGGCGACGCCGGAAGTCTCGAAATGCAGGGCAATCAGGGATTGATTGCCCTGCTGGCCGCGAACGGCTACATTGCGTTCTTCGCCTTCTCGTGGGGGCCGATCATGTGGGTCATGCTCGGTGAGATGTTTCCGAACAAGTTTCGGGGGGCCGCCCTCTCAATCTGTGGGCTCGTGCAGTGGGTCTCGAACTTCATCGTCACTTGGAGCTTCCCTGTTCTCCTGAGTTCGATCGGACTGGGCTTTTCGTACGGCATCTACGCGGCCTTTGGGGTTGTGGCCTTCGTGTTCGTGCGGCTCTTCGTGGTGGAGACGAAAGGGCGCACCCTGGAGGACATGTCCCGCGAGGCCGAGGCATCCACCTAGTCCGGGGCCCGCCCGACAGGCAGGGGCGTCGGGACAGTTTCTTTAGGTTGTGGAGCTGGATCAAATCCGGGCGCTGGTCGCGGACCGAGAATTTAGGAGACCAGGTTTCCTGGAGGAACCCAAGGAGAGACAGGACGAACTGAACCGATATGTCTAAGCGCTCATCGCTCCGTGCTCATTCTGCCGGGTAGTTAGGTCGTCAGATGTCACGAGAACGCGATTGATGCCCCGCCAAAGTGTATAGACCGGAGAGACGGTTTACACCCGTTCCGGGACATGGTTTACAGATTAGCGATCAGGGTCTTCAAGG
>NZ_JBDGQQ010000063.1:0-8422 GCF_042218895.1 Salinibacter sp.
CAAGGATCCACCAGGCCAGGACTGCACCCCCGCCCCAACTGACGAGGGCTCCGAGCGTCGTCAGCGATAGGATCGGAAGCTGAACAGGCCGAAGGCCGGAAAACCGCAGCCGCATTCCTCCCTCGAACAGAACGATGGAGACCCCAAGCGAGACGACCGGGAACAGGGCGTCGCCGAGAAGCTGATCGGGATTGACGATGCCTGTGGCCGGGCCGACCACCACCCCGGCAACGAGCAACAGCACGATCGACGGAAGGCCCAGTCGGTTTGAGATCCACTCCGCCCCCACGCCAAGCCCGATGAGAAGGACCAGTGCCGACAGTGGATCGAGCATAACCCCTCTGAGGACTCGTGAATCCTGAGATTCGTGGAGGCACTGCGGCGTTCTCCTTGCACATCCGTTTCCGGTATCCTCACAACACCGGGCAACAGGACCTCTTCACGTGAGCTGGGCTTGGGGCCCCACCGCCGAGTTATCCCTCATCGCTTGAGGCTTCCCTCTCTTCGAGAAAATCGTAGATGGACTTCAAGCGGAGAAGCTCCTCTTCCCCAGAAGCCCGGTCGAGCCGTTCGGTGACCTCACTGAGGACCTCCTCTGTGCCTTTGTCTTCGAGATTGGCCCTTATGGTGACGACTTCCCTCGTCAGCTCACGGACGTGAACCAGGACGTCTCTCATCTGCTCGGTAAGCACCAGAAGAAGGGCCTCGGGGCTGAGATCGCCAAGTTCCTCGGCCCGCTCGTGCTGGGCTTCAATTTTTTCCTGGGTGCTTCCGTTGCCTGTCTGCTGGTCTGTCTCGTCGGCTAGGGCGGTCATAGATGGAGAGTCAATTGGTAAGAGAACAGTCGATGAGAATAACTTTCGCCCACAAGGCTCCGTTCGGCCCCAAGACGCGCCCTCGAGGCCGGTGGAGAGAAGACGTGATGCGGAATGTCCGTTCGCAATAGAACCGCTATTCACCAGATGGATTGGCGGCCTTCCGGAGCGTTTCAGCGCAGGATTCGAGCCGCAAGGCCAAATAAAGAGCGTGATTATGAGGGGTATTCTTCTCCCCATCCCCCCGAAGTTCCCGACCCTCCGGAAGCGTCCCTCGGAGGCGGCGCTGAAGTTTGTCGAGTTCAGCGTGGCAGCCTTTCAGGGCCCCTTTCACGGCCTCGGCCGATTCGGTGAGGGAGAGGGGGCGGTTTTTAGAGGTGTTCTGAGAAGGGATTTCAGAGTCGCTCATGGCTGAGGGGAAAGACTTTGACGCTGCTATTGAACGTTGACCTTCGCCCATGGGAGATGGGCTCCTACACCCATCATTCACAACGATGGATGATCGAAAATATTGCTCCGCCGGGCCGTTTCATTGTAGCTCGAACATTCTATCCTCGCCCCTGTAGACCCTGGTCGAACAGATTTTCTTTGGTGGTCTCGCGTAAGCAGTTGCATCATGCTCTCGCAGGCGTTTCTGACATTGAGAAGACTCCTCCTTCCAAGGCAGAGACAGCACGCGTCCGCCTCAGATCCACGTCTCTTCGGATCGGCCATAGCCCTGCTGGCTGGGATCGCGCTCAGTGTTCTTCTGACCGGATGCTCGGAGAGCGAACCGTCGACAAGTAAGACCGTCGCCCCCGGCTCAACCTCCACCCTGAGTGCCCCTACGACCCGGCCTGACAGCGGGCCTCAATCCACACAGTCCAAGCCGCGCAGACCGTTCACTCCGGCGGAGATCAAGGCGGCAGGTCGAGTGTACGCGAAGGTACAGGAAAAGCGAGAAAGTCTCCTGACGCGGAAAGATTCGGTCGAGAAGAATAAAGAGACGCCGACTCCCGAAGGGTCGCCCGCTTCCGGCCTGCCCCCTCAGATGCCTCAGATGCAAAAGCAGATGATACGGGCGATGGCATCTGCAATCTCTGAGGAGTCGGAGCTGAGCACAACTCGGTTTCGACGCTTGATGAACCGCGCCATGAGCGACTCTCTTCTGCGAGACCGCTTCTTCGAGGCGATTCAGAAGGCTGGGGGAGAGTCGCCGTCGCCTCAAGGACCCTCGCTTCAGGAACCCTCTCCCTAAGAATCCTCGCTCTTGTGCAGAACCAGGCACGAGAGGTTTCCAATGTCATCCTCTCCCGGTGGGTCTACCTGATCCGGGAGATGGAAAAAAGCACTCGATCAACGATACCTCCGCGGATTTGGGCCTGACCTACAAGCCGGTTCTGGATGTGTCTCACAAAGTCAAAGAAGCGATCTACGACCGGCGCGAGGAGTGCTCGATGCATTAAACTAGGGAAGTCGAGGCCGACGACATGCACGTAGAAAGGAGGTGAGCAGGGCCGAGAGGAAAGCGAGGACGAGGCAGCTACGAGCGAGATCGCCAGCAGGAGCGGATGGAAGTCGTCCAGAAACTGGTGAGATTTTTGGGCTTGGCCAAGTTGCCAATACGAAGGCCCCTGCGGCCCACTCGGGGCCGGGGTGCTGGGGCAATGTGCCTCATTCCTTACAAGACCGTTCGAGAAGATGCCGACCGATCGGCTGATCGGAGAAGAGGTTCGGCCAGAGCATCTGAGCGACGATGTGTTGGGGCGCAGTCCGGAGACTACTTCCTCACTGCGCTTGGGGGGCCGGGGCTTGCCAGTCGAACTCCTCCTTGCTCATGTCCTCGTCGACCGGCACCGGATAGTCGCCTGTAAAGCAGGCGTTGCAGTAGCCGAAGGAGTCGGGATTGGCCCGGGTGACAGCCTTCATGAGACCCTCCACGGAGAGGTAGGCGAGGGAATCCACGCCGAGGTAGTCGCGCATGTCCTCGATGTTGTCGAACTTGTTGGCCAGCAGCTCGTCGGCGTCGGGGAAGTCCATGCCGTAGAAGCACGGGCTGATGACCGGGGGGGAGGAGACACGAAAGTGCACGCTCTTGGCGCCGGAGTCGCGGAGCATGTTCACGAGATAGCGGGCCGTGGTGCCCCGCACAATCGAATCGTCGAGCACCACGACCGTACGATCCTCCAGCAAGCCCTGCACGGTGTTGAACTTGCAGCGCACCTTCATCTCGCGGCGGTCCTGGCCGGGGGCAATGAAGGTGCGGCCCACGTAGTGATTGCGAATGAGCCCCAGGTCGAACCGACAGCGACGGCCCATGTCCTGGCACTCCTCGGCGAACCCGAGGGTGGAGGTGTTGGCGGAATCGGGGACCGGCACGACGATGGGCGTCTTCTCGTCGTCCTCGGCCTCCTCCGGAATGGGCGCCTCGTGGGCGAGCTGCACGCCCAACTGGCGCCGCACCTTGTCCACCATCTCCCCAAAGATTTGCGAGTCGGGCCGCGAGAAGTAGACGTACTCGAAGACGCACTGGCTGACCCCATACTTCGTGGGGATCTCGTGGCTCTCAAAGTCGCCGTCGTTCACGCAGCCCTCGCGGTCGATCACCAGAACCTCTCCCGGCTCGATGTCGCGGATGTACTCCGCGTCGATCATGTCGAAGGCACACGTCTCGCTGGCGACGCAGTAGGCCGGTCCCTCATGGCGCTCGGGCGTCTCCAAACGGCCCAAGGCGAGCGGGCGAAACCCGTTCGGGTCGCGGACGGCGATCATGTGCTCGTCGGTCATCAGGAGCAGCGAGTAGGCCCCCTCGATCTGCATGAGGGCGTCGATGATCTGGTCGAGGTGCTCCTGGCGGCGGCTCTGGGCCGTAAGGTGGAGGATGAGCTCACTGTCGCTGGTGGTCTGGAACAGCGTGCCGCGCTCGCTGAAGCTTTTGCGCAGCTCCTTGGCGTTCGACAGGTTGCCGTTGTGGGACAGGGCGAGGTTGCCCTTGCGGTGGTGCACCACGAGGGGCTGGATGTTGGCCCGGTTGGCGGCGGCCCCGCTCGTGGAGTACCGGTTGTGGCCGATGCTCGCGTCGCCCAGCAGCTGCGTGTTGAAGAGGTCCGGATCGTCGAACACGTCGAGCACGAGGCCGAAGTCCTTGTGGACCGGCATCACGGGCTCCTCCCGCTGCTCATCGTAGGTAGAAGTGACGATGCCCGCGGCCTCCTGGCCCCGGTGCTGCAGGGCGTGCAGGCCGTAGTACGTGTGCCGGGCGGCCTCGGGGTGATTGAGGATGCCGAAGATGCCGCAGTGCTCTTGGACGGCGTCGCTCATGAGTGGAGGGGCAGCGGCAGCGAACCGCAGGCTGATGGGACAAGCGCTGAACGGAACATCCGCGACGACCAACGCGGATCCATAGGGTTATCGGCCACGTGGTTCGAAACTGTGCACGCGACCACGTGATCCCAGACGAGCCAAGGTCCAGACTGCGCTCATCCCTCGTTTACAGAGTTCTTCTCCCACGGCCCCCGAGGAGGCGCTCACGCCTAGGCCCCCGATCCAGAACAGCGTTCGCCGCCGGAGATGACGATGGCATCGAAGCCAGACAGAAAGCCGGTCCGCGCGGCGGCAAATGCGCCGAAGAGAGCGAGCCGCTGTGAACGATCCATGGGGGACGAGACAACATTGAACGCAGGCGTCCCGGCGCGCTCAGGCAGTCGCCCCCGGCGATTCGAGCGGCAGTTCAGAAATATCCGCCAGCGTGTCCACCCTGTAGGTGGGCAGGGCGCCAGAGCGAGAGGCCACGAACGCCCCCAGCCGATTGGCATGTTCGAGCAGGGAGGAGCCCTCCCAGCCGCTGAGCAGCCCCGTCAGCAGGGCGGCGAGGAAGGAGTCGCCGGCCCCCACCGTGTCGGCTACCGACACGGCGTATCCGGGGTGGTGACAGCGCTTGCCGTGTCGCCACAGCCAGGCACCGTCTTCCCCACCGGTCATGCAGACGGCCGAGGCGTCGAACGTCGCCGCCAAGTCGGACATGGCCTGTTCTGGATCGTCGGAAAGATCGAACCAGTCCTGTAAGTGGTGCAACTCGTCATCATTGAGCTTCACGACGTCGGCGGTCTCCAGGGATTGTTCGACCACCGCGGGGTCGACGAACGGGGGGCGAAGGTTGATGTCAAAGGCGCGCAAGAGGTCGGCTTCGCAGAGCCGCTGAATCGTCTGGCGGGAGGTGAGGGCCCGCTGGGCGAGGCTGCCGTACACGAGGGCGTCGGCGTGCTCTGCGTGTTGGCCGAGGGTGTCGGTGAACGTGATGGCGTCCCAGGCGGCCGGCTCCAGGATGTCGTAGTCCGGCTCGCCGGTACTGCCGAGTTCGACCTGCACGAAGCCCGTGGGGAGGGAGTCGTCGATCTGCATGAGGTCGGTGCCCAGGCCGCGGGCCCGCATGCGGCGGAGCGCCTCGCGGCCGAGCCGGTCGTCGCCGACCCGGCTCACGAAGGCCGTCTCTCGTCCGAGGACGCGGAGGTGGGAGGCCACGTTGAAGGGCGCACCGCCCAGAAAGAGGCCGTCCGGCAGCGCGTCCCATAGAATCTCGCCAACACAGAGAATCTCGTCGCTCATTGTCGAAAAAAGTGTCGTTCAGCAGAAGGTCTGCGGTCGGGGGGATCAGTCGGCCCAAATTCGCTCAGGAGCGTCCAGTGCACGAGGTCGGTGCTCGTGGCGTGGTACCAGCTCATGTGGCCCCAGGTATTGCCCTCCGGGTTGTACTGGTGGAAGAGGTGGAACGTCCCGTCGTGGTAGACCAGCCCGTTCGGGTCGTTCATCCAGTTTTGCCGAGGGGTGTAGTGGAACTGGGGCCGGTACGGCTCCTCAAACGACGGGCCGGACGCGGCGGCGGGCGCACTGGAGTCGCTGCATCCCGCCAGGCCGAGCGGGGCGAGCCCGACGGAGAGGAAAAGGAGAAGCGTTCGGAGGGCGGTCCGCATCGGAGAGAAGAATCGAGAACTGTTGACAACCGTTCAGTCACGTGCTGTCGGAGTCAGCCCCACAGGACTGACGGACGATCAGCTTCGGCTGAAGCGTCACGACCGTCGGGGACCGGTCGGGGGCGTCGAGCCGCTGCAGAAGAAGCTCTGCGGCCCGTTGTCCCATTTCGTAGCTGGGCTGGTCAATGACCGTCGGCGGAGGGTTTAGGGCATCGGCCCAAGGGATGTCGTCGTACCCGACGAGGGCCATGTCCTCGGGCACCCGCACGTCGTGCTGGTTGAGGGCCGCGAGGGCCCCGAGCGTCGTCAGATTGTTGCCCGTGAAGAGGGCCGTCGGAGGGCGATCGAGGGCGAGGAGGGCCTCGGTGTGGTCCTTGCCCCGCTCGCGGTGCAGTTCGCCCTCCCTCACGAGCGCGGGATCCACCGGCAGGTCGTGGTCGCGGAGGGCCGCCTCGTATCCTTCACGGCGCTCCGTGAGCGTGGAAATGCGAGCAATCCCGCCGATAAACGCGATGCGACCATGCCCGTGCTCGATCAGATGGGTTACGGCATCGTGCGCCCCCTGCCGGTTGTCCGAAAGGATCGTATCGAGGCGCAGGTCCGCCATCTGCCGGTCTACGCACACAATCGGGATGGAACTCTCCGCAAAGTCCTTGACGGCTGCGTCGTCGAGGTCCACGGGGGGAACGATCACGCCATCCACGTCCTCGGTCTGGAGCGTATCAAGGGCGACCTTCTGGTTCTCGGGGTCCTCGTCGGAATTGCTAAAAATGACCGCGTAGTTATGGTCGCGCGCCACGTCTTCGACGCCCCGGGCCACCTCTGCGAAAAAGGGGTTCTGAATGTCAGGGATAATGAGCCCAATGAGATTGGTTTCGCCCGTCTGCACACGGAGCCGACGAGCCACCCGGCTCGGCTTGTAGTTGAGGGCCTCCGAGGCCTTCCGTACGCGCTGACGGGTGTCGGGGCGGACCTTCTCGGGGTCATTGAAGACGCGCGACACCGTGGAGATAGAGACGCCAGCCTTGCGGGCAACGTCTTTCAGGGTAGCCATGGAACCAATGGATTGGTCGGAAGGGGTGGCGAGCCGCGGAGCGTGCGCCGTGGCTGCCCGCCTGACCTAACAGGACGCCTCAGGCGAAGAAGTAGAGGATGACGGCGGTACAGAGGACGAGCAGAATAGAATGGTAGCGGTAATTTTGCCACCAGGCAAGCCTTTCCAGTGCCTCGGTCTCGGCGTGCCAGTAGCTGACGTCCCAGGTCAGCTTCTCGGTCTTTTCTGCGGGCGGAGGCTCGGTCAGAAGGCTCACGCCGACAAGGATGAGCACGCTCATGACGAGCGACACGCCGGCGGCGTAGAGGAACTGGATCGCGAACACCCCCATGATTTCGTTCAGTACAAAGAAGACGACGCCGAGGCTCACCCCGAGCAGCAGGGTAACGAAGGCGCCGTGCCGGTTCGCCCGTGTCCAGAAGATGCCGCCCACGAAGGTCGCCACGATGGGCGGCGTGGTGTACGCGAGCACCGACTGCAAGTAGCCCCACAGCGTCTCGAACCGTGCGATCTGAGGGGCCCAGATGATCGCTACCAGCAGCGCCCCAGCAGTCGCCACCTGCCCCGTGAGGACGACGCCCCGGTCGCTGAGGTCCGGGTAGAGCGGTTTCACGAAGTCCATTGTCACGAGCGTGGAAGCGGAGTTCAGGATCGAGTCGATCGACGAGGTAATGGCGGCTACCAGGGCTGCCAGGACGAGCCCGCTTACGCCCGCCGGAAGCAGGTCGAACACGAGCGTAGGAAACACCATGTCGGCGTTGGACAGGTTCGGGTACAGCACCAGGGCCATGGTGCCGGGCAGGATCATGAAGAAGAGGACCGGCAGCTTCAGGAACCCCGCGAAGAGGGAGCCCCAGCGCCCGTGGTTGATCGTTTTGGCCCCGAGCGTACGCTGTACAATCAGCTGGTTGGACGTCCAGAAGTAGGTCCCGATCACGAGCACGCCCGTAAACAGGCCCGGCCAGGGCATCTCCGGGTCGCTGGGGGGCTTAAAGATGCTCAGGGCGTCCTTTCCGGCGGTATCGACTACGGCGCCCCAAGAGGGAAGCTGCAAATACGCAGCGATGGCCACCGTTGTCCCGCCAATGATGAGCATGATGGCCTGTACCGTGTCCGAGATGACGACGGCCTTAAGGCCCCCGAAGACGGAGATGATGGCGGCCAGAAGGGCCAGGGCAGCGACGGCCATCCACAACGGGATGTCGAAGAGCAGCACAAACACGAGCGCTCCGGCGTAAAGCGCCCCGGCCGCGTCGATAAACATATTAAAAAACAGATTGATGCCGGAAAAGACCCGCCGAGACCGCACGTCGTACCGTTTCTCCAAAAAGCCCGGCATCGTGTACACCCCCGATCGCAGGTAGAAGGGGAGGATGAAGAAGATGAAGAAGATGAGGATGATGGCCGCGCTCCACTCATAGTTGTACACCGAGATGCCCTGGTTGTAGCCTGCGCCGGCCAACCCCACGAACGACGCCCCAGACATGTTGGTGGCGAAAAGCGAGAACCCAATGAGGGGCCATACGAAGTCACGCCCCCCGAGGAAGAAGTCGTCGGCGTCCTCCTGCGCCCCGGCAAACCACAGTGGAATGAACCGGGCGAGA
>NZ_JBDGQQ010000064.1:0-28591 GCF_042218895.1 Salinibacter sp.
ACGTGACCCCCGACTCGTACTGCGTATGCCGCGCGTTGCCTGTGGTCCAGGACGGCTAATTCAGGACGACGGGAATTGTGACAGCATGCTCAAGTTGACCTACCGCAACGCCCGGATCGGGAAGCCCCCAATCCGGGCGCATGCGCTCGGTAGCGTCGTAGGCCGTCTCAAACCGGATGGATCACCGGTGGACGAGAATGCGCCTGAAGATACGTCTCTCAGTTACCGCCGCTGGCCGTCAGTGTGTACTCGACCTCGATCTCCGTGGTCTTGCTCGGGTCGTAGCTTTCACTAGCGTTGGCCTCGTAGGTCAGGTCGGTGGTAGTCCCGTGCACACCCTTGAAGCCAGTGATAAAGTCACCGGTGTTGAAGGCGTTTCCGCTCTTTGAGAGGAGCTCAAACGAGCCGGAATATGCGTCGGACCCACTTCCAGGGGTGCTTTCAGCCTTCACTCGCAGCCCAAGGTTGCCGAGCTGACTGTTACCATTCCCGACTGCACTGACACCAGAAACCGTAATTTTTCGGGCGGACTGGGCATTGGAGGTCACCGTAAAGCTGCCTGCCCCATCGCCTTCGACCCACGTGTTCAGCTCCCCGGAGTTGATCGTAATCGTGGGGGCTCCGTCCACCGAAAGCTCGTCAATGTTGTCGACGTTGATGGTGACGCTGTGATCGTCCGTGGCGTCGCTGGGCTGCGCGCTCGCCGGCTGTAGCACGGCAACGGCGAAGAGACTGGCGAAAAGGAAAAGCGAAAGTTGCTTCATCGTGTGTTGCATAGATCCGTGTGTCGGCGTCTTGAAAAGGGCTGTGGTGAGTCATTTCGTCCTGACTCGCCCGTTTGCTACCCACAAGGCCCGGGGATCCGTTCGGGGGATTTCGACGGAGCTAACCCCCTTTTCGACGAAGCTGCCCCCTTTCGACGAATCCCCGAATCGCGTCGACGAATCTCGACATCGCGCCGGCGAACACACACGGTTCCCGTGAAAGTCGGATAACGGCGGAGGGCGTCACCGTCCTGCCCTCTGGAGGCGCCGAGCTCTCCCGGAGAGCGGCGCCCAGCGGGACCTACTGGGCTTGAAGAGTATAGCGAACGACGTGCTCATCTCGCCCCGGCCCGTCCTTCACGCGGGCCGTCATGTGGTACCGGAGCGTGGATCGCTCCTCACAGGCCCCGCCCTGCGACTCTGAGGCCTGGCATGGATCGATGTCGCGGAGCAGGTCGGTGGGCGGCATGCCTCCACGAAGCCGCACACGGCCTCGGGGCGTCCCCTCTGTTGGATTGAGCGCCTCCACCCGAAGCTTAAATTGCTCGTCGCGCACCGACGTGGACACGACCACCTTGAGCTGGCGCGCTGGGGCGCGGGCTCGCTCGTAGACGAGCGTGGTGGAAGCGTCCGTATCCGTCGCCGTGGAACGCCCCGGCACGAACCGGTCGATCCGAAGCTGCGGCGGTCCTCCTTCGAAGAACAGCGCCTGGCCCCATGCTGGCGTTTCCAGGACGCCGCTTCCGAGCACCAGAAGCACAATTCCGAGGCGTCCCCAGTAGATCGGACGGCGGGACAGCATGGACAGGAGCACGGTGACAATGGGGCAGTTGGGGCAGAAGATTGCGGAGGGAGTACGCATTAGAGGCGGCTATTTGACAAGTCTGAACTCCAGCCGTACCTGCTGGTCGTCGGGCTGAGCGTCGACGGTCACCTCCGTGGTGTACGTGACGGTCAGTCCGGATTCTGACACCTGCCCGATGCCCGTCGCCAGCGTTTGGGAACGGGCGCGCCCATCGGGCCCCAGCACCTGTACGGCTCCCTCCCCGGCAGCCTCCGCCCCATCGGGGGGCTCCACGTCCACCCACACCGACACGCCAGACGGACGGCGCCCCTTTACAGACGCCACCAGTCGCTGTGGGGCCGGGATGTTGGTAACGATTGCGTACGTAGACTCCACGGAGTTGGAAGCGCCAGGCGCGGCCGAAAACGTTGGGGGCGGGGCCACCTCGATGGCCGCGTATTCCTCCACCTCGGCCGTCACCGTGTGCTGCCGCTCTTCTGTGTTCTGGGCAGCGGCCTCCGCCGTCATGCTCAGCGTGGCCATTCCGAGCAGCAGGCACGCAAGAGAGCGCATGGAACGCAGAAGGGATATGGAGCAGGGCCGACAGGGACCTTCGACAAGGGCCCCGACGAGACTCAGTTGGCGGCGCTGATGGTGTAGTTCACCGTGAGGACGTACGTGTCAGGCGCCGTTTCTGCCGATGCGCGGGCCCGATAGGAAATGGGCACTCCAGAATCGTTCACTTTCTGGACGTTCTGGACCACCACTTGCTCGTCGGTGTCGAGCGCGGTCCACCCAGCGGACGTGGCGCCTCGCCCGTTCGAGGCAGGGGCTTCCACGTACGCCTCGAACGCAAGCCCGGGCGGGGGCGCCTGGTCGAGAGAGATCGTGATGTCTTTCGGGGTGCCCTTGTTCGTTACCAGCGAGTAGGACGCCGCTCCGTCTGCCGATTCCGTCCAGGAGTCCAGCCCCGATATGGTGACTTGCGGGGCTCCCTCTACCTCGAAATCGGTCGTCTCCGCGACCGTGAACGCCAAGGTGCTCTGCCCTCGAACCGACTGTGCGCGGGCTGGGGCACAGAGCGCCGCGCCCACAAGGCAAACTGCCACGAGCACCGCGAGCGTCCCGGCTCGTCCCCACCAGTTTGCCGACGTAGAGCAGACCCGGCAGTGGTATGAAGGTGAAACGACTGCGCGCACGACGGGGACAAAGTACGACAAGAAAATCGAACAGAAGTCTACGGAGTGGTCCTCGGCTCGTTTCCCTGGCTCTCCCTGTCCGCGTCGGCGGCCTCACGTGGGTGCGCCCCGACTAGCGGCATTGGATCGTGGCGCAGGCATGGGGCAGGGAGGGCCCGAAGAAGCCGTGCCGGAAAACAACGACGGCTGGGCCCAGCGTCATCGGAGGCGGGGCACACCTGCAACCGAAAAAAGAAAGCGCCTTCCTGCGACTCTGGCGAAAAATTGGGGCCCCAATGTGTGCTTGAGGCATTCTCGA
Source organism: Salinibacter sp. (assembly GCF_042218895.1). Classification (NCBI taxonomy): domain Bacteria; kingdom Pseudomonadati; phylum Rhodothermota; class Rhodothermia; order Rhodothermales; family Salinibacteraceae; genus Salinibacter; species Salinibacter sp. The sequence goes on from NZ_JBDGQQ010000064.1 coordinate 3,046, forward strand.
CCCGTGTCTCCCGTCCCGCCTGCGTCGGGCAGTTGTGGCAGAACGTCCGTCGTCGAAGCGGTCAAGGGGCAGCCCACGCCGGCCGACCCCCCTTCGAACCGGACCGGCGCTTCTCATTCGCAGGAGAGGGTTGCAGAGGAGCGGGCAGATGTGTTACCATCCGGTACATCCCCTTCCGAATTAATGCACTGTGCCGATGTCTGACCCGCCCCGCTACTGGACCCCCGCATTTGTCGAGCGCTTCGTCGAGGCCCTCAACAGCGACGGAGAGTTTCAGGACACCGCTGGGTCATTTTCGAAGACGGTTGAGTTACGGTGCCTCGACACGCCCGACGACGAGGATGTCTCCGCCACGTACGCCTTCGAGGACGGAGCAGTCGTCGACGTCGACCTCTGGATTGACGACGCCCCCTCGGACGAGATGCGCGACGAGCCGGTCGACGACGCGATCATGGCTCGCGCCACGGCCCCCTACGACGTGTGGGTGCAGATGGACAAGGGGGAGATGGGGGCCACCGAGGCCATCGCCTCCCCCGACTACCAGATCGACGGCTCGATGATGCAGGTCATGTCCAACATGGGCGTCTTCCGCGGGATGATGTCCGTCGCGGCCAGCGTGGAGAAGACGTATTGATGCGTGGCTCGTGAAACGTGAATACGTGAGTCCCACTGCGGGGCGTACGGGGGAAGGATCATGGGGGGAGCCGACCGTACTCATCATGGGTGAGCCCAACGGCGTGGGCGAAACCATCCTCGCGGAACCCTGCGCCGAGCGGGAGGGCCTGCCCTATCTGGTCGTCGATCGGTCGAGTTCCGCGTGCGCCGCGCATGGAAACAGGGGGGAGAAGCGGCCATACCGTTCCCGAAGAAGACATCCGTCGGCGCCACGCACGGAGCAAGACGAGCCCCAGGACGTTGCATCAGTCTACACCCGACCGATGGGGCCCGTTTCGCAACGCTGAGGCACCGCACCTGACCGTGTCACACTCACTCCCGATACACCCATGAGCAACGACGAGCCCACAATCACCGTCACCCGCGGGCCCCGAAGCGAGCAGTCGAAGCGCAAGCGATCGTCGTCCACGGCCCGTTCCCAATCGTCAGGCCTCAGTCTGCCAGGGCCCGGTGCCGTGATTTCGGGCGCAGTTCGCGGCGTGCGCAACGCGTGGTGGGCCGGGCTCGGGGTGCTGGCCATGGCTGAGAAGGCCGGGTCGCAGGTGTTCGAGGCGCTTGTGGAAGAGGGAAAGTCGTGGGAGCAGGCCCGACGGGAACGCACCAGGACGCGAAGTCAGCAGGTGCAGCGGCTCGCGGAGGAGACCGAGGCGGTGGACATGATGGAGGAGCGTGTGCGCGAGGAGATCGGCGCCCTCCTCCAGCAGGCAGGCCTCCCTCGCCGCGACCACCTCGAGGCGCTGCGCGACCGGGTGGACGCCCTCAGTCAAAAGATTGAGCACCTCGCCCAGTCGGTCGAGGACGCACGCGGGGAGCCCGGCACGTAGCGGCTACTCCGACCGCCCATCGCCGTCCCCCACCGTCCCCGAAGCGTCTACCGCTTCGGCGTCCGACAGAAGGGTCGCTGCGAGCCGGTCGAACTCGCGTGTGAAGCCGTCGACGATCACGTCCGGATCTGGGACGAGCCCGGCGTCACAGGCGATGCCGAGCCGCACCGTCCCGTCGTAGCTGAAGATGCTCACGCCGAGACCGACGTGCCCCGCACGCGGCACCCACGGCATCACGTGCTGCACGCGACGCTCCTTCAGATGCAGGGGCTCCTGCGGCCCCGGCACGTTCGTCATCACCGCGCTGGCCTTCCGGCTGAAGCGACGAACGGCCCACTCTTCCAGGCCCAGCGGCACGTATCCGAGGCCCTCGATCACCCCGAGCGCGGCAATGGCCTCCGACGATCTTTTGATCTCGTCCATCTTCCGTTTCACCGACAGTACGCGCTTGAGGCGGTCGTCGAGACCCACGGGCAAGTCGAGATACACGAGGCCGAAGCGGTTTCCGAGCTCAAATGCCTGCTCAGGGGGGCGAAGATTTACCGGAATGAAGGAACGCACCACCACCCCGTCGGTCGGCTCGTTGCGGGACTCGAAGTAGTACCGCAGGGCACCCGCTACGGCCCCGAGCAGCACGTCGTTCACCTTGGCGTCAATGACGTTCCCGATGCGCTTGACCCGGGCGAGGGCAAGCGGGCCGGACCACGTCGCGCGCTGCGCCACCCCGAGGTCGCCCTTGAGCGACGTGTCGGTATCAGCCCCAAGGCTAAGGAACTTCGACAGGGCGGCCCCCACGCTGAGGCCCTGCTTGGCGCGCCGCAGGGCATGAGAGGGGGTGATGAGAGATCGGGCCCCTTCGGTGAGAAGGCGACGGCCCGCCGCAACAGTCCCCTGGACGGCCTTGAGGGTCCCCCGTACGACGCTCGGGAGGAGCGAATCGCGCTCCTCGGTTGACGGGAAGCGGGCCGGATCGAAGTACTCGTCGGTGAGCGACAGTAACACCTGCACCAGGGCCATGCCGTCGCCGATGCAGTGGTGGAGACGGGCGATGATGGCGCTGCCGCCGAAGTAGTCCTCGATGAGCTCCATGTGCCAGAGCGGCTTCGTCCGGTCGAGCGGTTCGCTCATCAACTCGCTCACGCGGTCCTTGAGTTCGGCCTGGGCGGCGTCACCGGGCAGGGCTGCGCGGTGAACGTGTTGGTCGAGGTCGAAGTGCGGGTCGAGCTCCCAATGCGGCGATCCCTCCGGGTCGCGAACCCGCTGCCGGAACCGCGTGAAGCCGAGGAGGCGCTCCTCGAGAAGGGCCTTGAACGTCTCCACGCTGATCGGGTCCTCAAGCACGAGGACGGCCGTGATCGTCATCAGGTTCGTCGGGTCGTCCATGCGCAGCCAGGCCGCGTCGACGCCCGATAACGGTTCGTGAGTCTTCATCGCGGGGAAGCGGCTGTAGAGAGGGGCGGGATGAAAAAGTGGTGCCTGGGGGCGTCAGAGTCAAAACGAGGCCGCCGCCGGGCCTACGGGCTGTCGTTGTCTTCCGCGGGCGACCGCGCAGCGCTCGTTCGGGTGCGAAAGAGGGCCTCGTCCAGGCCGTAGATGGCGAGCCCCAGGGTCGTAAATACGATGAGTGACGCACCCGGCGCCCAGATGATGAATCCGCCGACCACACCGAGCACGGCCCCGAGATACTTGATGTAGTTGAGTTGCTCGTTGGTCGTGCGCCGGAGGAGCATTTCGAGCTGACGCTCATCGTAGGCCCGCACGTTCTCGTAGATCATGCGCTCCACGTCGAGGGTGTCCACGAGGCGAAGGATGAGCTGCATCAGGAAGTCCTCAAGCTCATCGCTTCGACGTTCGATCTGGGCTGGCAGGCGGTCGAGCACCGGATCCACCTCGTCGAGCACCGGATCGATCGACTCGGGAAGGCGCCGAACGGTGTCGCGCAGTTGGTCGCGGAAGGCATCCTCCCCAAAAAACCGGTAGGCCCGGAGGGCCAGTCCCGAAAGGCCATCCCCGGCGTGCTCCTCGACGTGCTGGGCCACGAGGGCCACAATCCGGTCCTGAATCGAGGGCGTCGAAAGGATCTCCCGAAGAACGCGGCGCAGCAGGGCCTTCACCTCCGCCCGCACCGCGTCGTCGGTCGCCACGTCGCTGGCCGCCGCCACGAGCAGGTTGCGGTACTGGGCCACGAGGCCGCTCTCCCGGATTTTTTCCTTGATGATGGTCTTGTTGATGAGCTCGTCGCTCACTGCCTGCGCGAGGCGGTAGGCCACTCGCTCCCGCTGGGCCGGCACGAGCCCCTGGCCCACCAGGGGCCGCGGCTCGCGGGGGCGAAAAAGCATGGTGATGGCGAGCCAGTTCGTTCCGAAGCCGATGAGGCCACTGACTGCCGTGAAGCGCAGCAGATCTTCGAGCACGACGGAGTATCCGACGACCCTCACCACGACGCCGGGGAAGTCCCACGCGAATGACAGCGCGAAGAGAGCCCCCAGGCCCCACGGGAGCGCCCGGAGTACGGGCAGCCAGCGGACGTAGCTGCCCGTACGGCGGGGAGGGGGCTCTGCACCGGTCGGGTCTCGACGGCCGTCGGGAGACGGAAGATGACGGCCCGCTGCCCGAAGGAGGCGCCGCCGCAGGCGCGTCCACGACGCGGAATCGGGGACGCCATCCGACGAGGACGGCTCTAAGGAGGCGTCGGGGGGGCGCTCATCGCTCGGGCCGTCATCCGGTTCGGGAGGAGGGTCAGCCATGGGGGACGTAACTCACCGCTGGGCCGGAGGGGGGCTAAAACACCTTTACGAGCGTCATGTCGTCCAGATAGCGACCAGGGTTGCGCCGAAAGTCCCGGAGAATGCGGTTGGCGCGGATCGCAGCCGAATCCAGCTTCGTGTGGAGGCTCGGGTCGTTGAGGAGGCGTCCCGCTGTGCCCTCCCCTTCATTCAGCTTGGTCGTAATCGTATCGAGCGTCGCCGTCGTCCGCCTGAAGGACGCGAGGCTCCGGTTGAGACGGCTGAGGGATCGATTTAGGCGCCGGATGGTCACCTCCAGCGAGTCGCTGTTTTCGGCCGTGAACGCCTCCAGGTCGGACGAAAGGGATCGCAAATTATTCAGAAGGACGCGGAGGTCGTCCTTTCCGGTATCGGTCACCGACTCCAGGTCGCTCGTGATCTTCCGCATAGACGCCAGGGTCCGTCGCAGGCTGCTCTTCGGCTCCCGAAGCTGGGTGGCCAGGGCCGACATGGCCGCATCGGTGCTGGTAAGCACGCTGTCTGTCTTCGAGGCCAGAACTGGGGCCTGGTCGGTGAGGCGCTCTAGAACTGAACCCTCGGGCGGTTCGGTGAGAACGGCCCCCGAGGAGAGGGGAGGATTGTCCCTCGGGCCTGGCTCGATGCTGATGTGGATTCCTCCGAGGCCGCTGAAGCCCGATACGCTCGCGCTGGACCCTTTCGGGATCTGGATGTCTCCCTGAATCTGAAGGCGAGCCCGGACGATTTGGGCATTCTTTCTGAGCTGGACGGACTTGACCGATCCGATCTGAACCCCCTTCATGCGTACCGGGTTGCCGGATGTGAGTCCGCTGGCGTCCTCAAACTGGGCGTAGATGGTGTAGGTGCTTCCGAACAGAGGGACGCTCCGAAAGAAGCGAACGCCAAGAACGGCGGCGATGGCCACGAGGACGATGGTGATTCCCACCTTAATTTCGTTGCTGTATTCCATGCGGAACGGGGAGACGGTCAAACGACAGGAACGATGGGACGGCAAATGCTAGGCAGAGGACCCGGACAGGGAGGGAGCCGTCGATCCCACCTGATACTCGTCGGCTTCCACGAAGGAATTGAGGTGCGGGTTCGAGCAGTCGTGAAGGTCAGAGACCGGGCCTATCCACTCGAGGCTTTGGTTGTGAAGGAAAGCCACCCGATCGGCAATTGAGAGCACAGAGTGCATGTCGTGAGTCACGACCACGCTCGTTACGTTGAGCTTGCTGGACAGGTGGATGATGAGGTCATTGATCGTGTTCGACGTTTCTGGGTCGAGGCCCGTCGTCGGCTCATCGTAGAGAATGTACTCCGGCTCCAGGGCAATGGCCCGGGCAAGAGCGGCCCGCTTCCGCATGCCGCCGGACAGCTCCGATGGTTTCTTCGGGCCAACGTCCGAGAGGCGCACCAGATCGAGGCACTCCTGCACGCGGTCGCGAACTTCTGCTCTCCCCATCATCGAGAAGTGGCGAAGCGGGAAGGCAATGTTCTCGGAGGTCGTCATCGAGTCGAAGAGCGCTCCTCCCTGAAATAGAACTCCGAATCGGCGCCGCATGCTCTGGAGTTCGTCGTAAGGGATCGCCCCGACGTCCGTGCCGTCCACCAGAACGTGCCCCTCGTCTGGCCTAAGCAGCCCGACGAAATGCTTCATCAGCACGCTTTTCCCAACCCCGGAGTGCCCGATGATCGCGAGCGTCTCGCCATCGTGGACATCGAGCGAAACGTCACTGAACACCTCAAGGGCCCCAAAACGCTTCGACAAGTGTCTGACCTCGATCATGTCTGGATCGGAGTGCTGGGAGAATGAGGCCGTACCGGACTGGGCCGGCTGTGGACTTCAGGATACAGAGAAACGGCTGAGAACGTGTCTTACGTTCCGGGCCGCCTCGTCTCCCGGCCAATAAGAGGTACGAGGAGCCTTAGGCGGGCACGAAGGCGCAGTGGCTGGTTCCACACGCCTACAGCAGTAGTATGGCGATGAAAAGATCAGCGACAAGAATGAAGACACAACTCAGGACGGCCGCCTGCGTCGTGCTGTCTCCCACGCCTACAGCCCCACCGTCCGTGTAGTAGCCTTTGTAGCAGGCGATGGAGGTAACGATGAACCCGAACGCGAACGACTTGATGAGCCCGACCACAGGATCGAGCAGTTGGAAGAACTGACGGGCGCCCTCGAGGAACTCGCCGGCGCTGAGAAGGCCTCCGAAGTGCCCGACTGCCACCCCAGTTCCAATGCCGACGATGCAGGAGATGATGTAGAGAACCGGGAACATGATGATTCCGGCCAGCACGCGGGGAAGGATCAGGAACCCGACGGAGTCGAGGCCCATGACCTCCAGCGCGTCAATCTGCTCCGAGACCCGCATTGTCCCGATCTCGGCCGCGATGCGTGCCCCCACGCGGCCTGCCAGGATAAACCCGGCGATGACGGCGCCCAGCTCGAGCATGATGGACGGAGCCACAATCGAGCCGATGATCGACTTCGGAATGAAGGGCGTTTCCAGCTGGTAGGCCGTCTGAACGGTTAGCACGGCCCCCGAGAAGGCTGCGGCGAGCGCGACGATCGGAATCGAGTCGATTCCGATACGTACCATCTGAATCGACAGGTTCTCCCAGTACGTACGAACCTTGTTGATCGAGGCAAATGCCCGACCGATGAGGAGTGCATATCGACCGAGGGCACGAAAGGGGCGGAGCAAGGGATCGAACGACGCGAATGAAGGCTCTAGCGGAAGCGCAGCACGCGGGCGGAAGACGAATCCCCGGGTCGCATATGCAAGCCCAGCCCGACGACAAGGTTCCGTTCTGGACGGAGAGGATGAACGAAAATCCTCGCTTCAGGCGCGAAAGATGAGTACTCTGCACTGTCGGAGCGTTTCGGTCCGTGCTCCGTTAACAGCGTCCCCTAATGCTTCAAGATTTGTTGATCGGTCCACCGATTCGCCTCTGCCATGGCCAGCTCCCAGCCACGATACGTCTGCCAGGAATGTGGGCACGAGGCACACAAATGGATGGGCAAGTGCCCGGGCTGTGGGGCCTGGAATGCGCTCGTTCAAGAGACGGAGAGTGCCGAGGTAGAGGCACAAGTTCCCGACCTGAATGCGGACGGGCGCGACGGCGAACCGGCGGGCCACAATCAGCCCGAGCAGCTCCCAGAGGTAGAGCTTGGGGAGGAGGCCCGCCTCCAAACCGGGGTCGAGGAGTTCGACCGCGTCATGGGCGGGGGCATCATGCAGGGCTCCTTCAGCCTCATTGCGGGGGATCCTGGGATTGGGAAAAGCACCCTCATGACCGAGCTCGGGGGCTATCTGCCGGATCGCACGATCCTGTATGTCACGGGGGAGGAGTCGAAGCGGCAGGTGAAGCTTCGGGCCCACCGGCTCGGGATCGATTCAGACGCGCTGTATCTGCTGGCGGAAACGAACGTCGAGGAGATTGCCAATGCCGTCCACGACATCGGTCCCGACCTGCTCGTTGCCGACTCCATCCAAACGATCTACCGCCCCGACCTGTCCAGCGCGCCGGGCTCGGTGAGTCAGGTGCGGGAAAGCACCGCCTCGCTCCGCAAGCTCACCAAGGACCAGGAGTTCTCGACGTTCCTGGTGGGGCACGTTACCAAAAAGGGGACCATCGCAGGCCCGCGGGTCCTGGAGCACATGGTGGACACCGTGTTGTACTTTGAGGGCGATCAGAACCACGCTTACCGCATCCTCCGCAGCGTCAAGAACCGGTTCGGAGCGGCCAACGAGATCGGGGTCTTTGAAATGCGAGAGGACGGTCTCCGAGCGGTGCCCAACCCGAGCGAAATTTTTCTATCCGAGCGAGGCTACGGGGTGAGCGGCTCTACGGTAGTGTGCTCGTTGGAGGGGACGCGGCCCATTCTGGTGGAGATTCAGGCCCTCGTGACGCCCACCTCGTACAGCACCCCGCAGCGCACCGTCACCGGCTTCGCGTCGCAGCGGCTGCAGATGATCCTGGCGGTCCTGGAGAAACGGGCTGGACTCGCTTTCAGCGACCACGACGTGTTCATCAACGTAGCCGGGGGGGTGCGGCTCGAAGAACCGGCCGTCGACTTAGGGGTCGCTATCGCCGCGGCCTCCTCGTTTCGCGACATTCCCGCCGACACCGGATCGGTGCTCATTGGCGAGGTGGGACTCGGCGGCGAGATCCGGACGGTAAGCCGCATCGAGCCGCGCATCAAGGAGGCGGCCAAACTGGGGTTCGACCGGGCCGTGGTGCCGGAGAACAATCTCGACCGCATCGCCGGCAAGCACGACATCGACGTGGCCGGGGCCGAGCAACTGACGGGCGTGGTGGACCTCGTGCTATAGTGGGGATTGTCTGTCAGTCCGACGCCTGTCCGCCAAATTTTCATCGGATCGGGGCCTCTCAAGTCCTCTGGTACGGTCTCTGTGTACGCAGTAAACCCGAACTCAACAATGAGGACAACACGACGAGGACGGTAAACAGAGGTGATCGTCATGGTGGTTAGTAAACTCGAGGACCTTTTCGTCGAGCAGCTTCGAGATCTGTACAACGCGGAGTCGCAGGTCCAGCTTGCTCTGGAACGCTGGGCGGAGGCGGCCGACTCGACAGAGTTGAAACAGCTCTTCACCGACCGCATCGAACAGGCGAGCCGCCACATCACCCGCGTCCAGGAGATCTGCAATGCTCTGGGGGTGACCCCAGCCGGCGAAAAATGCTACGGCATGCAGGGACTCGTCGAGGAAGGAGACAGCTACATTGAGGAGTCGGAATCTGGACCGGTACGCGATGCAGGGTTGATCGCAAACGCTCAGCGCATCGAGCACTACGGCATTGCCGGGTACGGATGCGCCCGCACGCACGCTGAGCGGCTCGGTCACGAAGAGGCCGCCGAGGCCCTGCAAAAGAATGTCGACGAGAGCGCGGAGATGGACGCACGCATGACCGAGTTGGCCGAGACGCTTCTGAACCCGGAGGCACAGGAGGTATCGGCATAGCGTCTTCGGACCGCGCTCCGGAAGGCCTCAGGTCCGGCTCACGCCGGAGCACCGCCGTACCGGGAACGGTCCTTGCGATTGGAGATGGGATGAGTGAACGGGGCACACAATAATCGCGCTGGGACGCCCGTTGGAACCTGTACCATGCCCCAACGTCCCGGCCTTGTCAATGATTGGGATCTCGCATGCAACCTACCGACGAGGAACTGGTGACGACGTATCTGGAGGAGGACGACGATCAGGCCTTCCGCCAGCTCGTCGAGCGTCACCAGGACCGTATCTTCGGATACCTGATGGGAATGGTGAAAGACCGGGCGGTGGCCAACGATCTCTTCCAGGAGACCTTCGAGCGCGTGATCAAGGCCATGCAGGGCCGTCGCGGATCGTACAACCACCAGGGACAATGGTTGAGCTGGGTCATGCGCATTGCGCGCAACGCCGCGATCGATCACACCCGGAAGCAGAAGAAGTGGAAGGACGTGTCGACGGAAGAGGAGGATGACCGCTCGTTCTGGGACACGTTGGAGGACGATTCTCCGTACGCCGACGAGCAGCTCCATCGCGCCGAACAGCGCGAGTGGCTCGACGAGCACATTGAGAAACTCGCCCCCGAACAGCGCGAGGTCCTCCTGTTGCGTCAGGAAACGGACCTCACCTTTCGGGAAATCGCTGAGCTCCAGGAGGTGTCCATCAACACGGCCCTCGGTCGCATGCGCTATGCCCTCAAGAACCTCCGCAAGATGATGGAGGGCTCCGACGAGACCGCCCTCGTCGGCACGCTGGATTCGTGACGACGGAGGTCGGGGCGTGGGCCTTTTCCGCAACAGACCTTCCATTCACCCATGGACGATCGGCTACGCATCATTCGGCATCTGTACGGAGAAGACGTGGACGACCCGACGTTTGCGCGTCGGCTGTCTGAGGACGAGGCCCTGCGCCGCGAGTACGAGCGCCTCAAGGCAACGAAGATGCGCCTGGATCGCCGACGCTCGCGCCAGCCTGATCCCGCTGTCGTGGATCGTGTCGTGGACGCCGCTCAGGAAGCGGCGTCCCCTGCGCCCGACTCCTCACGTGCCGCCGAGGATCGACCGGCGCGTCCTCCCCGTCGCACATGGAGCCGTCGTCTGCAGACGGCCAGTGCCGCGCTGGCCCTGTTGCTCGCCGTCGGTCTCGGGTGGTGGCAGCTTCCCAGCACGTCCGACAACCCGGCCCCCGAGACGTCGACCGAGGCCACTGCCCAGCGGAGCGCGTCTCCAGCCGCCCAGGGACGGAGCCTCAACGCCGACGCCGTGCCGGCTTGGGACGACAGAGATGAACTGGTCCGCATCCACCGCCGCATTGAACGTCTCCGAAGCCGCAGTACCACGGGCGCGTGGGGAGGGATCCAGACCGTTGACCGGAGACGACCGTAGTAATGGTCCCCGCCTCCTCGCTCGGTGACCTTCGTGACCTTGCCTTCACCTCTCCAATGATGTCCCTCGTCTCCTCGCTGCCTTCGTGCCGGAAGTTCGTCTGCGGATGTATTCTCGGCACCCTCCTCTGGGGAGCCGTACTGCCGGCTGCGAGGGCACAGCAAACCCGTACACTCGACATCCAGAACGGCACAGTGTACGTCAATGGCCGTCCTCTCTCGGACGATCAGCTGCCAGACAGCCTGAATCTAAAAGGGGTGAATGCGCACTACCGCTTTCTGGGCATTCAGCATCCCGTTGTTGACATCAACGGTCGCCTCTTTGCCGTCAAGAATGGACTGACACCCGTCACGGAGGAAGAAGTCCAGGACAAGCACGCCTCTGTCATTCTGCGCGACGAGACCGCCCGGGTCTCCTCTCAGAAAGCATCGTCTCAGGGGGCCCCCTCCCGATCCACCGCGGCGCACCGGCAGTACCTTGATGCCGTGCAGAAGTCGAGCCGCACGCTCTACAAGCGTCTCATGCGCGAGCGGCAGATGGAAGAAGATGCCCGGGAGCTGGCACGCACCATCCGCCTGCTGCCGGAGGGGCCGGAGCGCCAAGCGCGGATCGACACGCTCCGTGCCCTGCTCGGGAAGATCTTCGAGCTCAAGCAGAAGAACCGACGCCGCGAAATTGAACGGCTCCAGCGGCAAATCCAGGAGCTGGAGAACAGCATTCGGAAGCGTGAGCGGATGCGACAGCTCATGATTGACCGACGTCTCCGGCAACTGACCGACTCTACACAGGGCAGGTAGGTTTCACTACTCGCTGAGTCCCGACCCCTTCGAGAGTCAGAACGACCGCGGGTTGGGGAAGGGGCAAGCCCGCTCATATGCCGTCATTTCCCCGCAAGGTTCTAGCCGTGCCGAAAAGGCCGACGACGGACGGTCCTGTCCGCAACCGAGCACCCAAAACCAGTCTTTTCCACGTCGCCCAGGTCTTTTTTCTCAGAACAAGAAGTTTGCGGAGAAGAAATCTCATGTGAGGACCTTCGGCTCCGACTAGGGGAGACGGAGGACCCGCTCGGGCGAAGATGAGATTAATCAACTCTCCCAAGAAGGAAAAAGGGCGCCAACTGGTGTCGTTCTTGTCCGAACCGTGGTCTAACCCGGGAGTCAGAAGATCGAATCGTGATCGACCCGGTCTGGGCACCTCAAGCTTTACTTTAAGCAAGCTGTACCACATCTTGCGGGACAGTAAAGCACCTGTCTCGGTGCCAGCGTGCACTCTCCCTCGTGCATGGCGTTCAACTCATGGACTACGTTTGTACTGCGGTCCCCCTCTGCGCTGAGGGGGGGCGGAACGGATTCGGAATTCGGGGACGGCATCTGTGGATGGGGGCTGCACTGCTGCTCCTGATGGCGGCGCCCGTCCAGGCAAAAGTGCTCGTGATGGACGTTTCCTTCGCCCCTCGGTCCGACGGGGAGGGATATGTCGTGCGGGCGCACACGACGCAGGAGCCCGAGGGATACTTCTTCTCCCAATCGGACAGTGGGCAGAAGCTGACATGGATTCTCTACAATGCCGCGCTTCATGAAGAGTACCAGCACAGCGCACCGAAGGGACCTGTAAAGCGCTATACCACGACGCGCCGGAATGGCCACTTAGTTCTTCAGATTTACTTGGCCGAAAACCACTCAGTCTCTCCTACGGCCTACCGCGACGGGGCGTCGACCGATCTTCTACTCAATCTCACCTACGAGGGGTCTGTGCCTGTGGCCGACGCTTCCTCCCCAAGTCCTGGGACGGGCAGTGTGGACGAGGCGGGCAGCGCGGACCCGATCTCGCGGGCGTCGCGGAAGCGCTCCCGACTGGACACGGTCGTCATCGATCCCGGACATGGAGGCAAAGACCCCGGGGCGATGGCCCACGGCCTGAAGGAGAAGAACATCGTGCTGGACGTGGCCCACAGGTTGGGGGACTACATCGAGAACCGGCTCGACCTCGAAGTGGCTTACACCCGGACGGACGACCGCTTCATTGCCCTAGAGGACCGGGGTCACTTCGCCAACCGGGTTGGCGGCGATCTCTTCATCTCGCTTCACGTCAACGCGGCCCCCTCCGCCGCCGTGCAGGGAACGGAGACGTACTTCCTGGGTCGATCGAAGACGGACGCGGCCCGCAGAGTCATGCGGCGGGAAAATAGCGTCGTCCGCCAGTACGAGAAAAATCCCGACCGGTACAAGGAGTACGACAGTGAGGCCTTCGTGCGGGGAGAGCTCTTTCTGAGTGCAAGCATGCAATTCAGTGAGGAGTTTGCGAAGCGCGTTCAGAAGCAGTTCAAACGGCGCGTGGAGCGGCGCAGTCGGGGAGTAAAGCAGGCTGGCTTCTACGTCCTGTGGAGCGCCTCCATGCCGTCCGTTCTCGTAGAGCTTGGGTTTCTGACGAACCGCGAGGAGGCCCGGTATTTGAACAGCGATCGTGGACAGACCGAGCTGGCCAAGGCCCTCTTTCGGGCCATTAAAAGCTACGAGGACGAGTACAACAAGGGCGTCGTCGCGAGGGAATAGGGCATGCGTCTCGCCTACTGGGGAGACAGTCGTCTTCTGGGTTGGGGACTCAGTCCGGTGTGGCATCGTGCTCGCGCACAGCCCCCTTCAGGAATGAGCCTGGGAACATTCCGCTGGCTGTTCGGCTGCGGGTGGGGCCTGCTCATGTCCCAAGGGGCTCGGCAGACGATGACCGACTCCCGAGACCACTCATGGCCGCTAGCGGTGATACCTGCGCTCGCCCGGGCCTCCCGCTATCCACGAGAGCAGAGCACGTTGAGCGCGAATTGAAAACGCTCGGCCGCCTCCGCCCACGTCGGGAACGTTTGGCTGTGCCGCCAGGCCGTACGGCCTTTGTGGGTCCGGGCCATCGGGTCAGTGAGGATCGACCGAAGGGCCGACCGGAAGGCTGCCCGGTTTCCAGCCGGCACAAGGTGCCCCGCCGAGGCCATCCCAAAATTCTCGGCGAGGCCTCCAACCCGGTAGCCCACCACCGGCAGCCCCCGAGCCATGGCCTCCCGGGTCGACAGGCTGCGCGTCTCGAAGCGAGACGGGAGGACGAACAGGTCGGCCCGGTCGTACCACGACCGCAGGACACCAGGCGGGACGGAACCAGTGTACGTTACGCGTTCGGACAGCCCGGCCTCCCGTACACGCCTGATGACCCCCTCGGCATAGTCGGGGTCGAGGGAGGCATCACCGACAAGGGTCCACGTCCACGGGACGAAGCGCAGATCGCGGAGCACCTCTACGAACGCCTGCAGCCCTTTCTCAGGAAGCAGGTTGGCCACGGTCAACATCCGGGGGGCCGCTCGTCCCAGTCGACTCGGACGCGGCCCTCGATATCGCTCGCCGAGGCCCGGGGGCGCAACCTTCACCCTGTCAGCGGGCATGCCTTCCTCGACTAGGCTCTGCTTCGTGAACCGACTCGTCGTCACTGCGCCGTCGACCGCGTCGAGGGCACCGCGCTCCGCTGCGGCGACCTCTGGATCTGACGTCGCGGGATCGATGCAGCGCAGATAGTGAATCAGTAGGATGATCGTTGCGGCCGGCCGCGCCTCCTGCAAAGCCCGGAGGGCCCCTGGATGCCGGGCCAGCAGGCTGTCGACCACGATTCCATCCGCAGCCGAGGAGACGGCATCAGGAATGGAATCGTTCTCGGGCTCCCATGAGACGACACGAGGAGTCCCCTCCGGCCCCAACGCCTCAGTCATCTGCCGATTATACACATTGCCCCCGGTTTGCAGGTCGTGGGCATTGGGGACCAGAATCGCAACGTGGAGGCCATTTTCGCTTCCGCCAACACTATTCATCTATCCGCTTCCTCGGAGTGGGTACTTCCTCGACGCCGCATGGGGCTACCGGCGACGTTTGGGTTTGTAGACGCGTACGTAGTCGACGAGCATGCGGGCCGGCCAGATGTTGTCGGCCACGCCGTCCTGACCGCCCCACGCACCGCCCACGGTGATGTTCGGGGTCAAATGAAAGTCGTGGTTGAAGGGACATGTTCTGTGGCCCGCTCCCGGGGGCTTCGGGAAGGTGTTGCTCCCCGTCGACGTAAGATCGAACCTCGCGGGGGGCTGCTGTAGGGTATAGATGCGGAACGAGGACATCGCCCCCGGCACCGCCGTAGAGCGTCCCCGCTGCGTGCCTTCGGCGTGGTCGTATGCCTCGGTGTGGATGGTGCCGTGTACCGCGTTGGGATCGAAGCCCGCGTATTCTACAATGTCAGTCTCTTCTGCAATGTCAGTCTCGCTATTGTCGGGCCCTGTCACGACGCCGTTTCCTGCTGGCTCGGGCTGCGAGGACGCCGATCCGTCACAAGAGAGCCCCGTTCCCAGCGTTTTGGCGATCACCAGTGCGAGCAGCAGGTCCCAGCGCGACCTCTCGAAGAGGACGTTGCGGAGGCACGCGAGAGGCGATCGGGTCGATGCCGAACAGTGCCGAGGCGGATCCATCCCGGAGCGCAACCCAGCCGGCCTTTCGCACTGGAGCCGTTTCCTCTTCACCCCGACACGCTGCTCCGGACGTGCACCCGTGCGATGAACGACCGGGCAAAGATTTCTGCACGCCCCCCTTTCCATCTGGCCGGTTCAAGAATCGAACTCGGTTGCAAGAATGTCGACGACGACCGGATGCGACCAATCCCGGCTCCGCTCCGTTTGTATGCCACGCAAAAGCGTTTCCCAAGAGATTTTAAGCTGCTGTGGCCGGACACACGCGAAAGTGGGCAAAAGTCAAGCGTAAGAAGCAAAAAGACGATCGGCGCAAGTCGAAGATCTGGGCCAAGTTGTCGCAGGAGATCGAGACGGCGGCCCGGCAGGGCGGCGGTGATCCCGACGCCAACGTGGCTCTCTCCCAGGCCCTTGAGCGCGCCCGGGACGAGGACATGCCGAAAGACACCATCGAGCGCGCCATCAAGCGGGGCACCGGTGACCTCGAAGAGAGGGACCAGGAAAAGGTCACCTACGAGGGCTACGCTCCCCACGGGGTCGCCGTTTTCGTGGAGGCCGAAACGGACAACATCAACCGCACGGTCAAGGATCTCCGCAACCTGTTCGACGACCATGGGGGAAACCTGGGAAAGGATGGCTCGGTGGCCTACCTGTTTGAGCAGAAGGGCTGTTTTGAGATTCCGGCCGACGCTACAGACGAGATGACGCTCTTCGAGATCGCAGTGGACGCCGGGGCGGAGGAGGTCGACGAGATCGACGGAACGTACGTCGTAACGACCTCCCGGGAGGCGTTCGCCGACGTGGCGAATGCTCTCGACGAGGCTGGGATCAATCCCGCCGCGTCCGACCTCGTGCGCTCGCCGGCCACGAGCGTTGCCCTCAGCCCCGACGAGCGTGACGAAGTGGAGGCCTTGATCGAGAAAATTAACGACCTCAATGACGTAGAGACCGTCTACACGACGCTTCAGCGCAACGGCAGCCCACTGATGCTCGGCACGGAGGTTGCGCCGTCCCTTGGACATTAGGCGGGACACGTGGGACCTTTCGGGTGCATTGCCCCTGTCCATTCTCCACCTCCCCTACAGATCGATGATCATTCTTGGCGTCGACCCCGGATCCCGCGCTACTGGCTACGGCCTCATCGACCGTGAGGGCGACGAGGAGAAGCTCGTGGGCTCCAATACGATTCGCCTCGGCGATGCCGACGATCACCCTCCTCGGCTTAAGCGAATCTACGATGTGCTCGTCGAGGTCATCACCACGCACGACCCCGACGAGTTTGCCATCGAGATGCCGGTGTATGGCCAAAATCCCCAGTCTATGCTGAAGCTGGGGCGGGCGCAGGCCGCCGCCATGATGGCGGCCCTCAATCACGATCTTCCCGTGGCCCAGTACACGCCGAAAGAGGTGAAAAAGTCCGTGACGGGCAATGGAAACGCCTCAAAGAAGCAGGTCCGCTTCATGATCGAGTCAATTCTGTCGGCTTCGGACACTGAGTTTGCCCACGACACCGCCGACGCGCTCGCTATCGCTCTGTGCCACGGCAACCGCGATGCGCATGAGGACCGCCAGTCCTATACCGGATGGGCCAGCTTCGTGGAGGCCAATCCGGACCGCGTGTCGGAGTAGCGCGCGGTGGAGGGAGGAGAGAATCGCTCGCCCCTCCGCGCCCTGTTCAGCGGTACCCGTGCTCCTCGTCCCGGACCCGAACCACCTCCTCCACCTCCTCCGCGTCAAGCTGATCGCCGCTCATCCTGCAGGCGAGCTCAGCGATCCGTTCGGCCTTGTTGGGGGCCTGCCGCCACTCCGGATGGGCCTGATCGATCAGGCTGACGAGGATCCGCAGGTACGGATAGCGCTCCTCGCGGGTGTCGAGATCCGCGATGGCCTGTGCGAAAAGTTCAGCGTTGCGGCCCACCTGTCGGTCGACCAGCTTCGTATCGTAGCGCATGGTGGGGAGGGTTCAGAGCAAGAGATTGCAGCGGCCGGGGTGACAGGGCACCCGCGCCCCGCCTGCTATTCGGCGAGATGTGGCATTCGTCCAACGCACATCCCTGCGGAGAGTTGCCCGTTCGAGCGGTGACGCTGCGACCGCGTGCTCCCGAACCTGCCACTGCCGCCGCCGTACAGAAAAGCAGCACGAACCAGTTTCCGCAGTACTATGAGTAGTCGCTCCAGCGAGTCCTCCACGCCGTACCAGTTGGACCTGCTTCCGGAGGTTCCTGCCTTTCACCGCAATGCCCTCCGCGACGGGCGCCTCTCAGAGGGCCAACTCGTCTACTACGGTCCCCAACCGTCGTATTACGGCATCGGGGAGGTCAAACGCATTAATGGCTCCGACATTGCCGTTGACTTTCGAGGGACCGGCCTGTTCAACGTCCACGAGGAGATCATGGAACAGCGGTACCTCATCCGCATCCCGCCGGAGAAGATGGACGAACTGTGACCGAAAGTAGCGGGTCCGTCCCCTTCTGTTCAGTTTCCAGGGCTGTGCCTCAGGCCCAGGACCCCTCGGGTCCTGACCAGCCCTCGACAGACGCAGTCACTGCTCAGAAACGCCCGCAACTTTATGGCGCACCTTGAGGTGTCGAACGTGACAAAGCGGTACGGCGACACTTTAGCGGTGGACGACGTCACGTTCTCGGCCGAGCCAGGACGCATCCTCGGACTCCTTGGCCCAAACGGGGCCGGAAAGACCTCCACAATTCGGATGATCACCCACATCTCGGTCCCCGACTCCGGCTCGGTCCGGTACGACGGACAGACCGTAGGGCCCTGGAGTCAGCAGCGCATGGGCTACCTGCCGGAGGAATCGGGGCTTTACAAGCGTCTCGGCGTGAAGGAGCAACTCGTCTACCTCGGCACGCTCAAGGGCCTTTCGAGGTCGGAGGCCTCGGAGCGAGCCGACCACTGGCTTGGCCGCTTCGACGCCACCGACTGGGCCGACATGAAAACCGACGAGTTGTCGAAGGGCATGCAACAGAAGGTCCAGTTCATCGCCACGCTGCTGCACGACCCGTCCCTCCTTATCTTCGACGAGCCCTTCAGCGGCCTCGACCCCATCAACGCCGACCTTCTGCGGGACATCATTCTGGAGCTGCGCCGCGACGACCGGACCCTCCTCTTTGCCTCCCACCGCATGGAACAGGTGGAGCAGTTGTGCGATGACATTTGCCTCATGGCGAACGGAGAGGTAGTGCTGCAGGGACGCCTGCGCGCCATCAAGCAGCAGTTCGGGCGCAACACGCTGGTGCTGGAATTCGACGGCGACGACACGTTCATCGATGAACTGGAAGGGGCCGGTCTCGTGCGGGTGAACACCCGAAGCGCCCACCGCGCCGAGCTTACTCTCATCGACGAGGACAATGCCCAGGCCGTCCTGGACATTGCCCTCGACCGTACCGACGAACTATACCACTACGAACGGGTCGAGCCGCCCCTGAACGAAATCTTCGTCGATGTCGTCGGCAAGGCGGAGGCCGAGCGCCTGCAGCAGTCTGTGGCCCCGGCGTAGCTCACCGCGTCCGTCTTTTGAGTGCCTTTGGACCCCTTCGTCCTCAGGATGCAAACATCCTTGTACAAAATTTGGCTCATTGCGCGCAGTGAATTTTGGCGCCGCGTACGGTCGAAGGCCTTCATTCTCGCGACGCTCCTCGTTCCCGTCGGGTTTGTCGCTGTTGCGGTCGCCCCTGCTCTGCTCGGGTACCTGGCCGAGCAGGGCAGTCACCAGACCGTGGCTGTTGTCGACCGGACGGACCGGCTGGAGGATTCTCTTTCGGCCGCCAGCACCGATCAACTCACCTTCCGCCCCGTGGATCAGTCTGTCGACTCGGTCCGAGCGGCCGTTCGGGCGGGGACGTATGACGGTTACCTCTTACTCCCCGATTCGCTGCTCGAAGGAACGGCAGGGGCGACTTACGTCGCTGCCCAGGGGGGAGGCCTCACCGACAAGTACCAGATCGAGCAGC
The DNA here is from genome assembly GCF_042218895.1 of Salinibacter sp. Lineage (NCBI taxonomy): Bacteria > Pseudomonadati > Rhodothermota > Rhodothermia > Rhodothermales > Salinibacteraceae > Salinibacter > Salinibacter sp. The sequence continues at coordinate 22,146 of NZ_JBDGQQ010000064.1, forward strand.
GTGTCAGCCAGGTGGTCCAGGCACAACGCCTCCAAGGGGCCAACGTCTCGGAAGACGTCCTCTCGATCATTGAGTCGGACGTTTCCGTGAAGCGTCGCACGCTTCGCGACGATGGGGCCCAGGCGGACCGCACGCTCGCCTACACCGCAATCGGCTACGCGATGGGGTTCATTATCTACATCGCGGTCCTCATTTACGGACAGTACGTGATGCAGGGCGTCATCGAGGAGAAAAGCAGTCGGGTTGTGGAGATCATTGTGTCTTCGGTCCGCCCGTTCGAGCTTTTGATGGGGAAGGTGCTCGGGATCGGGAGCATGGGGCTCGTGCAGATGTTGATCTGGGGAACGTTCGTGGCCGGAGGCGCGGCCGCCGCCGCACCTCTTCTTGCCCTCTTCCTGGATCCCTCGTCCCTTGAGGTCTCCCCCGATGCCTCCCCCGACGCCATCGCAGAAGCCGCTGGCGTCACCATCCCGACGATTCCTGTTGAACTGGTCGTCTGGTTCGTCCTGTTCTTCCTGGGCGGTTTTCTCTTGTATGCCTCCCTCTTCGCCGCCGTCGGATCGGCCGTCGAGCGGCAGCAGGATGCCCAGAGCCTGCTGATTCCAGTCATGATGCCCCTCATCATCCCGATCCTTTTTCTCGCGTTTGTGCTGGAAAGCCCGAACGCGACGGCGGCGGTGGTGCTGTCGCTCATTCCCTTCTTTTCGCCCATTCTCATGATGCTCCGGGCGGCCATCACGACGGTTCCTGTCTGGGAACTGGCCGTCTCGTTCGGCCTCCTGGTGATGGCCTTCGTGGCCACGATCTGGATTGCCGGGCGCATCTACCGGGTCGGCATTCTCTCCTACGGCAAGACGCCAAGCCTCCGCGAAATCGCCCGGTGGGCCACCTATCACTGATCGAAAGGCAAGACCGCGGCGTCATTCCGTCCACTCGGGACGTTCTGGGCGGCACGCACAGTCCCGTTCGCTTTTCACCCGGGATTTGCGACGTTTCCGGCATCAGAGTCGGGGCGCAGGCCCTTAGGGCCGATCTTTTCTCGGGACCGCCCGTTTTGAACAACATCTGGGTTTCTGCGAGCCTGCCTTTCTCGACCGAGGGCTCGTGGTCCCGCTCGTCGTCTCAGTGCAAGATTTTTGTACCCATGGACACCACACTCTCGAAGGCCTCTCCGGTTGAGTACGAACTGGACATTCACGCCACGGCCGACGAACTGGAGCCGAAGCTCAAGGAGGCCTTGAAGGAGCAGCGGAAAAACATGGACGTGCAGGGCTTCCGGAAGGGAAAGGTCCCGCTCGGGCTTGTAAAGAAGCGGCACGGAGAAGCCATCGGCTACAGGGTCGCCCAGGAGTACGTGCAGGAGGCGTTCGAGCGTGAAGTCGAAGACAGCGATGGAATTGAACCGCTCGGCCAGCCGACGTTGACGGATCTCAGCTACGAGCTCGACGGTGACCTCCAGGCCACAATCCGGTTTGGTGCGCGGCCCGAGGTGGAGCTGCAAGACCTCTCCTCGGTCCAACTCTCGATGCTCGACCCGGAGGTGACGGACGAAGATGTGGAGGAAGAGATCGAACGCCTTCGCACGGAGGAGGCTGATCTCCTTCCGATGGAAGACGAACCCGCCGGGGAAACCGACTACGTGAGCGTCGACCTCCAGCGCATCGACCCCTCTACCGACACGCCCATCATTGGGGACAAGGATGAGGACCTCACCTTCTTCCTCGACGACGAACGGCTGAAGGAGGAGCTCCGGGAGGCCCTCCTTGGCAAGAAGGCCGGAGATACCTTCCGGGTGGAGCTGCCCCAGGAGCACCCGGCGCACGAGCACGAGCGGGCCGGACACTCCCACGAGCACGGCGGTGGGGGGGAGGATCGTCTCTACGAGGTCACGGTCAACGACGTGAAGCGCCGCGACCTACCGCCCATCGACGCAGAGTTCGTCCGCCGCGTCTCCGAGGGCGAGTTCGAAGACCCCGATGCCTTCCGCGAGAACGTGCGGAAGCGCCTGCAGGACGCCTGGGACGAGCGGGCCCGCGAAATGGTACAGGGCGAGATCATCGACAAGATGCTGGAGCTCCACCCTGTGCCCGTCCCCGAGTCGGTCATCGAGGGGTACCTCGACTCCTTCGTCGACCAGGTGCGGGAAGAAAACGACGGTGAGCTGCCCGAGGACTTCGACGAGGAGCACTTTCGCCAGCGCAATCGCCGCGACGCCGAGAAGCAAGGACGCTGGATGCTGATTCGGGACAAAATCATCGAGGAAGAAGACATTGAGGTCTCCGACGAGGACATCCAGACGTTCTTCGCCGAGCAGGCTGAGGGGGACGACGAGGTGTCCGCCCAGCAAATCGAGCAGTTCTACCGCTCGATGCCTCAAATGATGGACCGGGTCGAGCAACAGATCCTGAGCGACAAGGTGTACGATCTTCTGCTCGACCGCTTCGACCTGGAAGAGAAGAGCCGGGAGGAGTTCGAGGAGGAGATGCAGGCACAGCAGCAGGCCCGCCAGAGCGTCACACCGTAGTAACGCCCTCCCTCCTCCCCGCTCCCACGGGGAACCACCGTCCCTCATTCGGGATTGGCACATCACAGTCTAAATGGATAAGGAACGACTTCAGCCGCCATGGTTGACGACTTTAAGAAGTTTAGCAAGGGCCTGACATCCACTCCAGGCAGCATTCACGAAGGCGGACTGGGCGACCAGCCGATGTCGGGGCTCGTCCCGATGGTGGTCGAACAGACGACCCGAGGAGAGCGTGCGTATGACATCTTCAGTCGCTTGCTGAAGGAGCGGATCGTCTTCATCGGTACGCCGATTAACGATCAGATTGCCAATCTGACGGTGGCCCAACTCTTGTACCTGGCCAGCGAGAGCTCCGAGAAGCCGATCAACCTCTACATCAATTCGCCGGGCGGCGTCATCTACAGTGGTCTCGGCGTCTACGACACGATGCAGTACGTCGAAGCGCCCGTGTCCACCATCTGCGTCGGCGTTGCGGCCTCGATGGGATCGGTGCTGCTTGCGGCCGGCGAAGACGACAGCCGCGCCTGCCTCCCGAACTCCCGTGTCATGATCCACCAGCCGATGGGCGGGGCTGAGGGACAGGCCTCCGACATCGAGATACAGGCCCAGGAGATCATGTGGCTGAAGCAGCGGATCTACGAAATCCTGGCCCTGCACACAGGGAAGGACATCGACAAGATCGAGGACGACGCCGACCGCAACTACTGGATGAGTGCGGAAGAGGCACAGGACTACGGCATCGTCGACAGCGTCCTGAACCCGCAGAATCTGGAAGGCCTGAAGTCGATCCAGCCCAACGGAGAGATGGCCGCCGAGGAGGATTCGGACGAAGAAGGGACGGCATAGCCCATAAAATCGGTCGGCTTCCTTCCCTTGCACGGCGGCGGTCCGGACGTGGATCGCCGCTTTTTCTATGCCGGACCACGCCGGGCTCCGACGGCCGGGCCTCGGGGAAGGGCAGGATGGGGCACGGCAGGACCCATGGAAAATAAAAAGAGGCGCTGGCCTGGGGGGAGGGAGGAGGAAGGCCAGCGCCTCGAAAAATCAGGAATGGTACCGCGTACGGGATTTGAACCCGTGCTACCGGCGTGAGAGGCCGGCGTCCTAGACCAGGCTAGACGAACGCGGCTCCTTTGGGAAATACACTGGTAATACACAAGGCACGACTCTTGGTTTCGCGTTCATGGAGACTCAACCCCGCCTCCCGAAGGGCTTTTCTAAGGGCAGCCCCCGCGAGAAACATGCTCATGCGGGGAACGTGCACGGACTGGTTAAATTCTAGGATGATCGCTGAGGCCGGATCGTCGCAACCGCTCGAGGCACCGCGCACGTCGCGAGAGAGCATCTGACGCGTCCGGCCGCTTCCACAGCACACGCATCCGTCCGTCCTCGCTTCCATTCAACTCACCACCCTTATGTCCCCCAGTCCCAGTCGTCTATTTCCACTCTATGCTCTCTTCTCCGTGCTGGCCGTTGGGCTTTCCGTGTCGGCCTGTGGAGGGGATGGCGGATCGGCATCCAATGTGGAGGGCGTTCCCTACCAGGTCGGGGAGTCCCTTGAGGATTCCACCGTAGCCCTCGTCGTGTCGTCCGAGCACGGAACCGACACCGTGTCGGCCCGGCGCTACCAGCGACGAATGAAGATGGCCATGCGACGCCGCTCGCCCCGTCAGCGTTCGGGTGACCAAATGCAGAAGACGCACCGCAAGCTCGTTCGTAGCATTGCCCGTCAGCACGCAATGGAGGGAGAGGCGAAGGCCCGAGACCTCTCGGTCAACCCCAAAAAGGTGACCGCACGACTCAAGAAGCTCAAGAGCCGGTACAAGAGCGAGAAGCAGTTCCGCAGGCAGCTGGCGCAAAATAACATGACGGTCGATTCGGTTCGCTCCCTGTTAGCCGCTCGGCTACGGCAGCGGGCTCTACGGCAGAAGATGCGTCAGAAGTTCGAAAAGCCGACGGAGAAGGAGGTTAAGTCCTACAGCAAGAAGAATCGCCGCATTCGCGCTCAGCACATCCTGATCAAGGTTGGGAAGAACGCGCCGCAGTCCAAGGTGGACTCGGCCCGACAGGCGGCGAAAGCGCTTATTGACAGCGCCAAGATGGAGGGGATCAAGTTCTCCGCGCTGGCCCGACGCCACAGCGAGGGGCCGTCCGCCAAGCGGGGCGGTGATCTTGGCTTCTTCACGCGAGAGAAAATGGTCGATCCCTTCGCGAAGGCGGCCTTCGCGCTATCCGACTCCGGCGACGTGGCCCCGAAGCCGGTGCGCACCCGATTCGGCTTCCACGTCATCCGTCTGACGAATCCCGGAAAGCCAATGGAGACCGCTAAGGCCCGAAAGCAGATGACTCAAAAACGAAAGAAGCAGGCCGTCAAGGATCAGGTTAACGCGCTCCTGAAGGAGGTAACCGTTCAGGCCAATCCGAAGATCGTCTCCGCCGGGTTCTACGACGAGTAAGCTCCGGGGGAGCGGGCTCGTTTTCTCTGTCCGGCCTGAAAAGGTCGACGCGCCGGGCCGGATCCTCACGCTTGGTCCTGTTTCACCATCTCGACATGGGGGATGCCTACCTCCTCGAAGGTGCGTCCAGTCGAGCGGAAACCGAAGCCTTCGTACCAGTCTTCGAGATGGGCTTGGGCATGGACGAGAAACGTGTCGAACCCCGCACGCCGGGCGTCCCCAATGACCCGGCGTACCAGCGCGGTGCCGTACCCCTGACCTCGATGCGCTGGTAGGACGGCGAACCGCTCCAGCTTGGCTACGATTTCCTCGTCGTGTGGAACGGTTCGCCACCGGGCAGTCGCTACGGCCTGTCCGTCTATCCATCCCAGCACGTGCCGGCTCGTGCTGTCGAGCCCGTCCCACTCTTCCTCGGGGGGACAGTCCTGCTCTTCAATGAAAACCTGCTTCCGAATGGTGCGGGCTTTCGCCCAGTCGTCATCACTCCGCACGGGCGTGACGTGCAGCGACGTGCTCATGGCAGCAGGGGATAAATCGGGGGAACGTAGCGCGTGCAGGACACAGTTAAAAGGACGGATGGCCTGCCCGATGCGTTCTGGCATCGGAGCCGCCCGGCCATCATGAATACTGGCTGCTTTTTTTGATCTCCCCCGAATCGTCGTTTCCGCTATGCCTCCGTCTACCGATGCCTGGGCCCTCTGGGAGGACCGCTTCGCGGATTTCCTCGACGCGCAGGCCGCCGCCACCGACGCAGCCCACGACCGTGCCCACGTCGAACGCGTGGTGGCCACCGCCCGTCGTCTCGCCCGGGCGGAAAATGCTCAGATGGACGTGGTCGTGCCTGCCGCGTGGCTGCACGACTGCGTCGTGCTGCCGAAGGATGCCCCGGACCGGGCCCAGGCGTCCCGGCGCGCGGCGGAGGCGGCGCAGGACTTCCTGACCGAGGAGGGGTACCCCGAGCGCTGGATTCCAGACATTAAGCACGCCATTGCGGCCCACAGCTACTCGGGAGACGTGGCCCCCGAGACGATTGAGGCGAAAGTGGTGCAGGACGCGGACCGGCTCGACGCCCTTGGGGCCATTGGCCTCGCCCGGTGCTTTGCCGTGGGCGGGGCCCTGGAGCGGCCGCTTTACGACCCGGACGATCCCTTCTGTGACCACCGCGTTCCCGACGACGACACCTACACGCTCGACCACGTCTACGCCAAGCTCCTGCGCCTGCCCGAGACAATGAAGACGGAGGCGGGACAGGAGGAGGCCGATCGTCGAGCCACGTTCCTCCGGCGGTACCTCGATCAGTTGCGCGAGGAGCTTCCTGAGCCCTCTGCCGCTTCGTGACCAGTGTTGTACCCCGGCCGAGAAGGGCCGTGTCGAACCTCCACCCTCCGCGCAGGTTGTACTCCACCTGTCTGGATCAGCGACTTTCCCCGAACTTCCGTACCTCCGCGAACAACACCTAGCAGGCC
>NZ_JBDGQQ010000065.1:0-3141 GCF_042218895.1 Salinibacter sp.
GTCAGCTCCTCCGCCACGTCGATCGGCTCCTCCGGCTCCGTCGTGTCCACGTAGAGCGCGATGTTGAGGTTGTAGTCGTTCTCGCGGATCTCCTCGATCGGCACCGCGCGGCTCACCCGCTCCTCCGTGGTCCAGTCGTTGAAGTTTCGGACGATGTGGCCCAAGCCCTCCTCCGTGAGCTCGTTCTGGTTGGACAGCTCCCGGTAGAAGGCCTCGTCGGCGGCATGGACGAACAGGACCTCGCCCTGCCGCTCCGGCGGCTTGTCGCGGTTCAAAAGCAGGATCGCGCTGGGAATCGAGTTGTTCTGGAACAGGTTTTCGGGCATCCCGATCACCGCCTCCACGAGGTCGTCCTCCAGCATCGGCTCCCGGTAGCGGCCCTCGTACTTTCGGAAGAGGACGCCGTGGGGAATGACAATCGCCGCCTGGCCCCTGTCGTTCAGCTGGTTTGCCATGTGCATGATGAAGGCATAGTCCCCCCGATCCGCGCGGGGCAGCTTCTCATGCCAGTCGAAGCGGCCGTACGCGTCGTCCTGCAGGTCGCTCTTGGGCCAGTCTGCCGAGAAGGGAAAGTTTGCCAGCACGTAGTCGAACCGCTCCAAGCGGCCGTTGTCGGTAAACTGCGGGGCGCCGAGGGAGTCCTCCCGCTCGATGGCGCCGTTGTAGCCGTGGATGAACAGGTTCATTTTCGCGATCGCCGCAATGTCGGGATTGAGCTCCTGCCCCGTCAGCTCCAGCCGCGAGGGGTCCCCGTCCTGCGCGTCGCGGAAGTGGTGGGCCGCCTCCACCAGCAGGCCGCCCGAGCCGCACGTCGGGTCGTGGAACCGATCCCCGTCCTCAAACGGGGCGACCAGCCGCACCATCAGCTGCACGATCTGCGGCGGCGTAAAGAACTCGCCCCCGTCCCGCCCTTCCTCGTTGGCGAAGTGGCGCACGAGGTCCATGTACGCCTCCCCGAGCATGTCCGGGGGTACGCGTCTTGAGGACAGGTTGTAGGTCGAGAGGTGCTCGACAAGCTTGCTCAGGCGGCTGTCGTCGAGGGCGTCCGCGTCCACGAAGTCGGCCCGGAAGACGCCCTCCAGCTTGTTCGGGTTGGCCTTCACGATCGCATCGAACGCCTCGTTGAGCGCCTGGTCGACGTTCGTACCGGTCTGCCGCAGGGATTCCCAGCTGTGCTCCTCGGGTACCACGAAGTCGTACCACGCCTCCATCTTTGCAATCTCCTCGTCGCCGTCGGCTTCCTCTTCGAGCACCTCCTGGTAGCGGTCCTGGTAGGTGTCGCTGATCGTCTTGTAGAAGACCAGCGGCAGGATAAAGTCCTTGTAGTCCGTCTTGTCGACGGCGTTGCGGATGATGTCCGCACACTTGAAGAGGTGACTGTCGAGTTCGTCGAGGGTGAGGCTCATGGGGTCGGTTTCGAGGGGCAAATCTTGTTGAGTACCGTCCATCAGATGCCGATCAGAGTTCTGCGAAGGGCTTCAGAACGAAACGGGTCCACTGCCGCCAGAGTGTGCCTGTATCAGTGCATGCGCCCGTACGGAAGTGTTGAGGGCACACTTTGGAAGGAAGGTGTTGGCCCAAGCAAAGGCAAGCAATGCTACTGAGGGTCCCGAAGCCCAGGGTCATCGAAATGACTGCCGTTGCAGCCGGAGACCTGGCGAACACCCAGACAAAGGAAGGTTGCCATTGCAATAACAGAGAATTTCGGTCCTCCGTCGAAAATACCGTCCCGTGGCTTTCTAATTCAGCCTCATCGTCCACTGCCGCCCCCCAACCCCCGGCGGTCTCCGGAAGAAGTTACCGCAGGCGGTAGTAGGCCTCCAGGGCGGCGTGAAGGAGAAAAGGGCCGAGGATGATGGCCACTGCAGGGAGGATCTCTAAAGCCATCGCCCCCGTCTCCCCGGCGGACCCGAGGGACAGCCCAAATTCGATTTCTTCCTTCGCGTTCTCATCCTTGAGGCGGGTGCGAAACACCCAGGCGACGTATCCACCGATCACAAGCCCTGAAATAAGCACATACTCGAAGGCCGCCCACCCGAGAGCGAGCAGGCCCTTGACGACACTTTTCCATCCCTCACCGAAGGTCCTCGGGACCACAACCCCCACGTAGACGGCGGCAATGGCGACTGAGACGCTGATAGGAAGATCCGCCGACGGGCCGGCGTTCACCTGCGCTACCGGCACGTACAACAGCTTCGCGGCCGTTTCGAGAAACGTCGTGTGGGCCACCAGAAACGCCGAGAAGGCCACGGCCTGCGCTCCTCGCTCGAAGTGGTTCCGGAAAAGCCGCCAGATCGTGAGACTCAAAAGACCCGTAAGCAAAAGGTTCGTAGCGATGAGGAAGCTCTGCGACTCGATAACACGATTTGCCGTTGAGGCCAGCAGAGACTGAATCTCACTTGCCGTTTCTGGATCGACCCTGGCCGCTTCCTTTCTGGAGAGATTTGCTGAGACCCGTTCGCCGTAGGGGTTTCGCAGCCCCAGCCAAGTAAAGACTTGCCGGGTCCCGAAAGCCACGACGATGGCGGCAAGGAGGTAACGCCCCGGATGCATGAGCCTCTGGCGGGCCCCATTCAGATAGCGGGCAAGGACGTGTCCAGGGCGGGCGGTCAAGGCCCACAGTGTCGGCCACAGACCGCCCTCGATGTCGACCAGCTCCCGAAAAAAGATGCTCAGGGTCCCAAGCACCGAATCGGGTGGGGCAGCCTCCTGCCCGCAATTCGGGCAGTAGTTGCCAACGAATCGCCGGGAGCAGTTCTGGCACGTTCTGGTTTTGACAAGTGCCCGGGAGGAAGCCTCCTCAGTCGAGTCGGACACGGTTTCCTTCTTTTGACTCTCCTCGTTTGGCGACACAGATATGCTTCCCTTCTGCAGAAACGATTAGACTCGATCGACCCTGGATATGCTAACGACCACCGGGGAGACTTTCATGTGCCACCATGTGCCACATCCTCCTCGCCCCACCGATCTTGCCGCCATCAAGATGGTACTCACAACGGTGCTGAGAAGGAAACAGAACCCATCCTGTCCGATCCGTAAGGTTGGTCCGTAAGGATCCACAATCCGCCCACAATCTCTTCACGACGACGAACCGCCATGGATGACTTTACTGAAGACGATGCCCCTTCCGACGGCGGTGGA
>NZ_JBDGQQ010000066.1:0-7451 GCF_042218895.1 Salinibacter sp.
CGAAGGATTACGAGGGCATCCGGACCGATCCGACCGTCGCCGGACCGCGGCTCGGGCGGGTCGGCTTCTATCTCGGCACCGAGGACGACGGCCCGGACGAAACGGACCGCATCGCCCTCGAACGCGCCGAGCAGCGGCTCCGGGTCGCCCTCGATGAGGTCAACGCCTTCTTCAACACCGAGTGGGCCGACTACCGCCAGGCCGTCGAGCAGGCCAACCCCTCGTTCTTTGAGGAGTACGAGCCGATTCGGATCGGAGAGGAGTAGCCCCCGTGCGAATTTTCCTATTCCGATTGACGCTGTTCTTTCCAAGACCGCGTGCGTCGGTATGAACTCCCTCCGTCGTCGGTCAACCGCATTCTGACGGTCAACACCTGGCACCACATCCCGAACCGAGAGGCCTACGCCGAGCATCTCGCTGGACGGTTGACGAACGGGGGCTCCATCTGGGTGATCGACTTTGAGAAGGATGCGCCCATGGGCCCGCCCAAGAAGCATCGCCTGAATCCACAGGCTGTCGTCCAAGAACTCGAGGCGGGGGGCTCGCGGCGAGTGTTCGCGACTTGGGCCTGTCCCACCAGTACGTGGTGGTCGGCCGCCCCAACTAGCCGTCGGGGGCCGCGACGGGCGATGGCAAGAGGGGAGCGCGCCGCCCCGAATAAACCGGGCGCTCTCATGTAGAAAGACGCACAGAGACTTCGGGATACGGCCAGGGAGATCCGCAGACCGATCACAGCGCTCCGTCGCCCGCCGATGCCCCCGCAGTTGATCGACGAGGTTCTTGCCCGCCTCGACCGTATCATCGCCTCGACCGTATCATCAACGACGCGCGCAGACGGGGGAGCCGCCTCAGATACTTTCCGATTCTACCCCCGCCGTGGCCAGGGCCTGAGGGATCAGTTCTGAAGACTCTCGTTCAATGACACGCCGTCTTTGGTCCGCTCTACGCCTGGCACGTCCCCGTCGGGACCTCGTCTCTGCCACCACATCGTTGGAAGCGGGCGGGAACGCGGGTACACCTCGTTGAGCGTCTTGCCCTCGTAGAGCCGCCCGTTTTTCATGACGTAGCGGATGGTCTGTGTGTGGCGGAGGTTCTCGAGCGGATTCTTCCGGAGGACGATGAGGTCGGCGAGCTTGCCGGGCGCGATGGATCCGAGGTCCTGATCGAGCCCAATTGCGTCGGCGCCCGTGTGGGTGGCGAGCCGGAGGGCCTCGTGGTTGGAGAGCCCGCCGGTGGCCATTGCCCAAAGCTCCCAGTGGTATCCGAGGCCCTGCAGCTGCCCGTGGCTCCCGACCCCCGCTCGCCCGCCCGCCTCGACGATGGACGTCAGGGTCTCGGCGTGTTCGTCGAACACGTGCTCCTCTTCCATAAACCAGCCGCCCGGCCCCGCGCCGGCCTCCGCGCCTCGCCGCCGGGTTCGCTGATCGAGCTCAGCGTGCGGCGTGAAGCGCTGCAGCTTGGCATTGTCGTGCGGGTTCTCGCGAGTATAGAAATAGTTTTCGGCCCAAGGCCCCCCGTAGCTCACAAGCAAGGTGGGCGTGTAGGCCGTCTGGGACTCAGCCGTGAGGCCAATGACGTCTTCGTAGAGGGGATAGATGGGAAAGCTGTGCTCGTGGCCGGGGTATCCGTCGATGATCTGGGTGAGATTAAGCTTGAGGTCGAGCGCCCCCTCCGTGGTTGGCATAAGCTTCAGATCGCGGGCCGCCTCGATGATCCACTGCCGCTGCTCCCGGTCGCCGGCCACGTACTGCTTCACGGTTTTCGTGTCGTAGTAGTCGCTGTACCGACGCAGCACGTCGCGTGCGTCCTCCAGGCTCTCAATCTTCTCGCTCTGAAAGATGCCGGGGCCGGTCGAGTAGATGCGCGGGCCGAGCATGCGCCCGCTCCGCACCTTGTCGGCATAGGTGAGCACGTCGGTGGTGCTGGTCTGCGGGTCGCGTGTCGTCGTAACACCGTAGGCGAGGGTCGACAGGTACTGCCACGCCTGCGTTTTGTGGAGGCCCCAGGCGGGCCGAAGGTGGGCGTGAGTGTCCACGAAACCTGGGATGATGGTGTTGCCTGAGACGTCGATCGTCTCCGCGCCCTGGGGAATTTCAACCGTGCCCCGCGCCCCGACCGCGGCTATTCGATTGCCCTTTACCACAAGGTCGGCGTTCTCGATGACCTGATCGCCCTCCATCGTGATGACCCGGGCCCCTCGCAGCGCGACCGTTCCCTGTGGAATGTCGCGGGACGCCTTCACCTTGATTCGCGTTTCCATGGGCTTGTACGCGGGCTCGTCGCTCTCCAGCGAATCCGGGGCCGCCTCTGCGCTATCCTCCGCGGCCCGCGCCGCGGCCAGATCGTACCGAAAATGCGCGTTGCCCGCCGAGAAGTGCACGCGCTGCCCCTCCCTGCTCCACGCCGGAAACTGCCCCCCGACGGTCGTGAGCTTCCGGACAGGCACCGAAGCGGCAGACGGGTCGGTGACTGTGATCGTCGGGGCCTTCTCTCCGACCAGGGGTACCGCCATTTGATAGAGGCTATTGTGCACCTGGGCTACGGCCTGGTCGCCGCCCGGGCCCATCAGCACGAGGGACGCGGTAAGCGGATCGGTGCTGAGCGGCTCGCGAAGCCCTTTTACTTTCAGGTGCGTCCGCACGTCCGTGCCGTCGAAGCGCATCGATTGAAGTCCCTGCTCCGAGCCGTAGACGTAAACCCGATCCGGATTTGTTGTGAAGTGGGGATGCTGACGCCCCTCCGCCGGCACGATCTGCGTTGCCGATCCGCCGCCCGCAGGCACCCACACGAGGTCGTCTGACGCGTCCGGGGCGGTGGAGCTGGTCGCGGTGCGAAAGGCGCGAGCGGGCCCTCGAAGCGCCACGATGCGGTCCCCGTCGGGCGACCACGCCGGCTGCTGGTAGACGGCCGGACGCTTGGTGATCTGGGTGGGCGTGCCGCCGGACGCCGGGACGCGATACAGGTGCCCCTCTCCCTTGTCGGACCAGGCCGCGTAGGCAATGGATTGCCCGTCTGGCGACCAGGTCGGGTGAGCCTGGATGACGTCCTGGTCGGTAAGCTGCCGGGGGGTCCCGTCAGGGTACTCCATCACGTAAAGCCGGTCGAGCACGGTGAAGGCCAGGCGGTCCCCGCTCGGGGACGGCACGGCGTTGCGGATCTGGCGGGCGGTAAACTGGGGCGTGTCCTTGATCGGGTACTCGAAGTCGAGCTTCGGCCCCATCGGAATCTTTACCTCCGCCGTGAACGGAATCTTGGAGGGCTCTCCCCCGTCGACGGGGAGGCGCCAAATCTCCCCGCCATAGGAAGCGATGAGGGCCTTCGAGTCCGGCGTAAAGCTCATGCCAGGATAGACATCCCGCGTCGCAATCGACTCCTGGTCATCGCGCTGCACAGGGTAGGCGAGCCACCGTTCCTCGCCGGTCTCCCGGTTGCGGATGCGGAGCCCGGTCTGCGCATCGTGGCGGGTGCCGTAGACCAGCCACTTGCCGTTCGGCGAGAGAGTGGGCCGAAAGGCCGATCCGAAGCGGGAGGAGCGTTCGTAAAGCTCGCCGGTCTTCCGGTCGTAGACAGCGAGCTGGTACTCCGGCAGGATGGCGTTGTAGTCCCAGGCTCCCGAGCGCCGCGCAAACCACACGTGCTCAGGGTTCTCGCCAAACGCCGCGCCGCTAAGACGCAGGTCCTCGGGGTTTTCCACGAGCGGCGTCCCCGTGCCGCCCTCCACGTGGTACAGCCAGGGCTTCGCCGGGTCGCCGAGGCTCGTTTGGCGCGAGGCGATCACGTAGTTGCCGCCTAGCGTCCACTCCGGCGAGTGGAAGCGAAGGTTGTCTCCGCCCGAGATCTGCGTCGTGTCCCTCGCGCCCCGATTCAAGACCCAGATCTGCTCCGACCCGCTCCGGTCGGACACGAAGGCAATCCGCTCTCCCTCCGGCCCGTAGCGCGGCTGGCTATCGAACGCCATGCCGCTTGTGATCCGCGTGGCCGTGCCGCCGTCGAGGGACAGCGCGTAGAGGTCCCCCAAAAGCCCGAACACGAGGGTGTCGCCCTCCGGGTGCACGTCCACCGAGAGCCACGAGCCCTCCGAGGCCGTCATCTCGAAGGTGCGGGTGGGCTCCAGGGGCAGCGAGCCGGGCCCGCTTTTGGCGGTGGTGTCGGGCAGGATGGTTTGGCCGGTGGCGCCCGGGACACTTCCGAAGGCGTAGAGCACGAAGAGCCCGGCGAGGACGAAAAATCGGTAGTCGTGCATCAAGCAAGAGGTGGCATGGACGGGGGGAGAGCGAGATCCTCGGGAATTTTCCCGCCCCAATTGTTCTTTCACTAATCTACGGATAGAGGCCCAGAAGACCAACGGCAGCGTTGCTTGGCAGCAACACTCATGACGTCAAGGGCCAGCAGAGGGAGCGTTCAGCACCGACTCGAAACTGCGCGGAGGGCCGAGCCCGAGTTCCGATTTCGGGTCGAGTGATCTAGGATCGAGAAGGCATAGGCGCAGGTCGAGACGCCCACGACGCCGCTCCAATCCGGGGTCACTCCCGACGCAGGTCTGCTCCAGACGACCAAGGAGTAGCGGAGCACGAACCGAAGCCCCTGGCTTCTGACGTTTCGATTGCCCCGATCGAGTCTACAGGATGCTCCTCGTCTGTTGGCCCACTCGGTGGAGCTGTTCGTCGTGAATGCGTTACGTAATTCCACCGATTGGCGGAGGTGCTATGTTTGGTCGCGTATGCGTTACGGAAATAGAGCAAAGCGTAACAATCGGGCCGAACGTGGGTTCTCCGTAATGCACCCTCCTGACCCGCTTTCCGGACCACTTCTGGCCCGATGGCTCGTCCCGATACACTCCCGAAGATCCTCACCGAGGAAGAAACCGACCGGCTTCTCTCCCAGCCGAACCAGCGATACTTCGGCCCGCACCGCGACTACCTGTTCATGCGGCTCATGGCGAGTCAAGAAATTATAGGTTCAGATTCGTTCCTTTGAACCAATATCGACAGGACGGTATTGCGCCCTTCGACGCTTAGCGACGTGTGATGGGACACGTTGTGAACTATCAGCGTCAGGAAGGGGGAGACAGGCCCAGTAGGAGGGTCAAAGCTGCTCCCCTAGGCGGAAGACCTGAAAGGGTGATACCAATGTAAGTGCTTTTATCTTCCATCGGGAAAGCATACCCCTCGCTCAACCTACTACAAGAGGAGACAAAGAAGCGCGTGGGAAAACAATTCCCGTCACTATGGGAACCGGAACTGTTACCAAGCAGAATCGGGGTACTCACTTGTCCGGGAGTCCACGACGTGGGCGAGCCAATGATATACAGGCAGTAGCATGAGGTGCCTGCTAAGGTGCACCGAGGTATGGTGCACAGGACACGCTACCCTGGTTCCAGTGTCCGATTTGGATAGCCTCCTATACGGGGGTACAAGGGAGAATTTGGAAGGCACCACCCTACTCAGGAGGGTTACAATGACCTATAAACTTGAGACCCACCACACGGAATGAGAAGGCTCCCAGATAGCCAATGACCTTGTGGTGGCGCGGAGTCTACATAGTAGTCTTGAATCAGTTTAGAGATACTGATATTGGCGAAGGTAGGGCGTATATTCAGCCTTAGTTGAAATCCGGAACAGAGAAGGGGTTCTTCCCCGGTGCACATAGGCAAGCAACCTTTCACCGACGAAGAACCCCTGTCATGGATTCTCAACATAGCACCGACGCCGAAGAGACGCCAACTCCTGAAGCGCTCCGGGATGTCCTCGACGGTCCCCCCGAAACGAAGCTCCACCTGATCCAGCATCACGCGAACATGGCTCTTCTTCTGGCGAAGCAGCTTCTTGAGGAGGAGGTCGAGGACCTCGCCGGAGAGCGGTACAGCCGCAAGTCCAGTGGAAACAGCCTCCGCAGGTGGGGCACCAATCCCGGCTCGATTCGAATCGACGGCGAGAAGGTCCCGATCGACGTGCCGCGCGTCCGAGACACTGACACCGGAGAAGAGCGGCCCCTGGAGAGCTACCAGGCGATGAAGCGATCTGGGATTGGGGAGGAGCTGCTGAAGGCCCTCATGCTGGGGGTCTCGCAGGAGGATTACAAGCAGGTGGCCGGTCAGTTTGTCGATGGATTTGGCCTGAGCCAGTCGTCGGTGAGCCGCCGGTTTCAGGAGCGAGCCCAGCAGGTGCTTGAGGAGTTCGAGAGCCGCTCGCTGGAAGAGGAGAACTTCCTTGCCCTCTGGATCGACGGAAAACGCGTTGCTGGAGAACAGATGATCGTCTGCATGGGCGTGACGGAAGCCGGCTACAAGAAAGTGCTCGGGTTTAGGCAAGCAACCACCGAGCGGGCCGAGCCCGTGATCGAGCTGCTTCGTGACCTGATCGGACGGGGACTTACCTTCGAGGAGGGTATTCTCTGCGTGATCGACGGCAGCAAGGGCCTGCGCAAGGCCGTCGACGAGGTCTTCGGCGAGCGAGCCGAGGTTCAGCGCTGCCAGTGGCACAAGCGAAAGAATGTCGTCGGTTACCTGCCGAAGACCGACCAGAAGGAGTGGCGACGGAAGCTTCAGCGGGCCTATCAGGAGACGACCTACGAGGCGGCCAAAGAGCGGCTCACCGATCTCCACGCCGAGCTTCAGCAGGTGAGCCGCTCGGCGGCACGTTCCCTCCAGGAAGGCCTGGAGGAGACGCTGACGCTACATCGGCTTGGACTTTTCGATGAGCTGGGAAAGAGCCTGAAAACCACCAATTGCATCGAGAGTCTGATGGGCGATGTGGACGGCTATATCGACAACGTGAAGCGTTGGCATCACTCTCCACAGCGGCACCAATGGATGGCCGTAGCCCTGATGGAGGCGGAAGATGGATTCCGTCGGCTCGACGGCTACGACGATCTACCCAGGCTCAGGGAGGCGCTGAAAGAAGCAATATCCAACGACGAATAAGCCGGAGAGAAGGACTCCTGCTCACCCCGTTTCAACTAAGTTTGCATTTACGCCGAAGGTAGATAGTGGAATCGACATAAGTAATAGGCCCGCACCGAAAAACCCAATGCTGCGAGTGTTAGGATCACGGTAGGAGGTAGGGGCTTCATGCACCCTGAAGATAGAAGCCTACCCTTGAGGAAGGTAGAGGGAGGAAAATGGCCCTGAATGGGGCCAGGTTGTAGGCGCGGAATACGAAAGTGAGGCATCATGCCTTTGAGATTCCATAGAGAGCCGAGACACTGCGAAAACAGTACGTCCGGTTCGGGAAGGAGGGGTAGGAAACGGCCTGGAGACAGGTACCTGTGAGGGTTTTACGCGCCTACCTCTTACTTTCACCTCAAAGCCGGGCTGCGGGCCTCGGAAGCAACAGCGCTTCGCCCGGAGCACGTCGATCTCATGAGCGGGAAACTCTCGGTCCGGGAAGGCAAAGGAGCGAAGGATCGCACCCTTTGGGTCGGGGAAGAGGTTCTCGGCGAACTCCAGCAGT
>NZ_JBDGQQ010000067.1:0-19603 GCF_042218895.1 Salinibacter sp.
CGTCCGTCGACGCGCCCCACGCCGATGCCACTCTCGTGGCGCGCTACTACATGCAGCGCTACGCCGAGCACTGGGCCTTCATCCCGGGGGCCCGAGAGACGTTCGAGGCCGTGGCTGAACGGTACCCGGTGGGCGTGATGACGAACGGCTTCGCGGAGGTGCAGCAGCAGAAGCTCGAACAGTTTCCGGTGCTCCGCGAACGCGCCGAGGCTGTGGTCCTGTGCGAGGACGCCGGCGTACTCAAGCCCAATCCTCGTGCATTTGACCACGCCACCGAGGCGGCTGGGGTGAAGCACCGAGACGTGCTCTACGTGGGCGACTCGTACCGGTCCGACGTGCAGGGCGCCCAGCCGGTGGGGTGGCGGGTGGCCTGGTATGCGCGGCACGGGACGAACGGCCAGTCCACGAACGACCGCAGCTTCTCCTTTTCCGACTGGGCCACGTTGCGGGAGCGGCTCTCCGTGTCGCAGTGAGGGGGCTAGCCGAGGAGCCCCTGCATTTCCCGAAGAAACGAGGTGACGGCCCTCGGGTAGTCGAGCAGCGCTGTAAGCAGAATGCCGGTGAGCGCGCCCCCCAAGTGCGCTTCGTGGGCGATTCCACCGCGAGTGCCAGGTTCGCGCCCTTGAATCGCGTAGAGGGACACGACAACGTACAGGACGGCGAAGAGCAGGGCAGGCATCGGAATGATGAACATGACCCCGAGCATGGCGAGGGGGCGGTAGAGACAAAACCCGAAGAGAACGCCGCTGATGGCCCCGGAGGCCCCCACGGCGGCGTAGTCTGGATCGTCGCGATGAACCGCAAACGTGAGGGCGTGGGCGGCCAGTTCGGCCCCAAAGTACAGCACGAGGAAGGCCCCGGCCCCGAGAAAAGTCTCCAGCCACGGGCCGAAGAAGTATAGCGTGATCATGTTCACGAACAGGTGCGCTCCACTCCCATGCACGAAGCCGGCCGTGAGAAAGCGGTAGTACTCCCTATTCTCGCGGGTCCGATGAGGACGAAACGACAGTTCGCGAATGAGGGACGGATCGGTGAAGGCATAGAGGCTCACGCCCACGTTGGAAAGGAGCAGCGCGAGCGTGATGGGAGACTGGAGGAGTCGCTCCATTCAGTTTGGGCGTAGGTGAGTGGAGAAGGGGAGGAGCGTGGAGGAGCGGATGGGATTGCTCCGCACAGGGGGAGTTCAAAGGAGACGTGGCTTTCCCCGATGGAGCAGGCTCGCACTTCAAGTCCTGCCTCACGCTGCGACGGCTGAGACGTGGCTGAGGAGCGACTCGAAGACAAGTCGCCCGTCGTCCCCGCCGAGCAGCGGTTCCACGCAGCGTTCCGGGTGGGGCATAAGGCCGCACACGTTGCCCGCCTCGTTGACGATCCCGGCGATGCCGTGCACCGAGCCGTTTGGGTTGGCGTCATCGGTCACGGCGCCCTCCGGCGTGCTGTAGCGGAAGAGCACCTGGTCGTTGCGCTCGATGCGGTTGAGCACCTTGTCGTCGGCATAGTAGCGGCCCTCGCCGTGCGAGAGGGGGATGGTCACGACCTTGCCCTCCGTCAGGGCGTTCGTAAACGGCGTCTCCGCGTTCTCGACGCGCAGCGTGGTGTCCGTGCAGATAAAGCGGAGCGACTCGTTGCGCATGAGCGTGCCGGGGAGCAGGCCCGCCTCACAGAGGATCTGAAAGCCGTTGCAGATTCCAAACACGAGCCCTCCCTCCTCGGCAAACCGCACCACGTCCTGCATGATGGGCGAAAAGCGGGCGATGGCGCCGGAGCGCAGGTAGTCGCCGTACGAGAAGCCGCCCGGCACGATCACCACGTCCACGTCGCCAAGTTCCTCCTCCTCGTGCCAGATGAACCGCGCCTCCTGGTCGAACACGTGCGCGGCGGCGTGGTGAGCATCATGATCGCAGTTCGATCCGGGAAAGACGACAACACCGAAACGAACGGGCATGAGAGTGCAGGGCGAGTGGAAAAATGAGACGACGAGTGGATCCCCGGTGCCTGTCGTGCGACCTGTGGATTGCTGGGTATTGCGTATTCGTACTGCGTAAGGCAGAGGGTCGTGCAAAGTGCGCACTGCGCAACACGCAATACCGACCCCTACGCGTTTACGTAATCGAGCCAGGCGCTGCCCTCCACGTAATCCTCCACGACGTCGGTTAGTTCGTGGTTGCGGTACGCCGTGACGCGGCCCTCTACGTCCTTGCGAAAGACCTGGAGGCAATTGGAGATCAGGTCACTCCGGAAGCCCCGATCTCCCAGCTCAATCGTCAGCTCCATCGAGATGACGCGGCCCAGGATGCGGCCAAGCTCCACGAGCTTCCGCTGCGGAATCGAGAGGTCCACCTCGAAATCGAGCGTGTCCTCGAAGTAGTCGGCCGCCCGGTGGGTCATCTCGTAGTCCGAGAGGAAGGTATGCAGGTTTTTCTCCTTCAGATCTCGCATCGACTTGAGCACCGACTCCGAGATCTGCTGATAGAGCACGTCGTTCGACCCCTCAAAAATCTGGAACGGACGGCTGTCGACCACCGAGCGGCCCGCCACATGGTCGAGCTGGTATCCGGTCCCGCCGGTGAGCTGCAGCAGCGACTGCGATGCGTTCTGCATCAGGTCGGTGACGACCGTCTTGATGGCATTGGCCGAGAGGGCCTCCCCGGCAAGGTTGTTATCGGTGTGGGCGTGCTCGCTGGTGTGCAGGCACATGGCCGAGCAGGCCGTGTAGGCGGCCTGCAGGTTCGCGAGGCGACGGCGGACCTGATCGTACTCGATCAACGGCTTGCCCCCTACGAACCGCTCTCGGCAGTGCTCCAGCCCTTCGTCGAGGATGCGCTGGAGGAACCCCATACCCATGCCCGGAAACTCGATCCGGCTCCGGTGCAGAATGTCGAGCATCATCTTGATGCCCGTGCTCTCCGGCTGAAGGCGGTGCGCCTCGGGCACCTGAATGTCGACGCGGTTGCGCCCGTACGGAATCATGTAGAGGCCGAGGTTCTCGTAGAACTCCTCCACCTCGATCATCTGCTCGGGCTGGTTCATGTCGGCGACGAAAAAGTCGATGTCCCGGTCCAGGTCCCCGTTCGCCCCCTGCCGCCGGGCGGCCACCAGCCAGAAGTCGGCCCAGCCCGTAAGGCCGGCCCAGTGCTTGGTGCCTTCGAGGTGGTACGAGCCGTCCTCCTTCGTGTAGGAGGTCTGCATGTTGAGGGCATCGGTCCCGTAGTCGGGCTCCGTAATCATGAGCCCGCCCAGGTTCTTCTCCTCGATGAAGCGCTCGAAGATGGGGCCCTTGATGGCCTGGTTCCCGTACTTTGTGAGGGGTTGCAGGAAGAGGGCCCCATTGATCCCGAGCGTGAGCGAGAGCGCAAGGGACTCGTACGAGGCCGCCGCGAGGATGGACTGGCACTCGTGCACGTGTCCTCCCCGTCCGCCGTACTCCTCGGGGATAAAGACCGAGAGGGGCGTGACCGACTGAATCTCCCGCATCATGAACGGCGGCAGGCCCCGACTGGTGCTGACCTCGTCGAAGTCGCCCCGCATCGAAAAGACCTTGTGCAGCTTTTTGCTAAAGGTGTCTCGGAACGTCTCGAACTCGACGGAGGTCCCAATTTCTTCGGAGAGGTACGAAGCTATGCTCATTAGTTTGGAATGTCTCAAATAGTCCGATGAGCCCAGTGGGGGTTGTACTATCCGTGTGTTTTTGCCAACACACACTTACCCGAACACGAGCGTACAGGAAAAGATTGACGGTGGCAAGGGAATCTGCAAACGAAGCTGCAACAAATCGCCGTAGCGACCCGCCACGCTCCCGCCCAAACATAGTTTCGGCGAGTCGGGAAAAGATCCGGGAACCTCAGAAACAGAGCATCAAAAGAAAAAGAGCAAAAAGAAACAAAGGTGCCGAAAGCAAAAAAGGAGGAAGGCCGGAGACCCGGCACTTCCTCCTTCTGAAACCCCCGCGACGCTGAGCATAGGCGTCCTAAAAGGGAAGCTCGTCGTCGGGTTCGAACGTCTCCTCCTCGTCCGACTGCTCTGACTGGGAACTGGAACCAGCGGGCTGTTGCTGGGAAGGACGCTGATCGAAGTCCTCGTCCTGGTATCCCCGTTCTTGGCTGAAACCCTCCTCGTCCGGTGCGCCCTGGCGGTTGCCGTCGAGGAACATCATCTCCTGAGCCTTCACCTCCGTCGTGTACCGCGTATTTCCGTCCTGGTCCTCCCAGGAGCGCGTCTGCAGGGAGCCTTCGAAGTACACTTGAGACCCCTTCTGCAGGTATTCGTTGCAGACTTCGCCGAGCCGCCCCCAGGCCACAACGTTGTGCCACTCGGTCCTGTCGACCTCGTTACCGTCACGGTCCGTGTACGACTCATTCGTGGCCAGCCGCATGTTGCAGACGGCCGTGCCGCTGCCTGTGTACCGGAGTTCGGGTTCTTGTCCGAGATTGCCGATGAGGATTGCCTTGTTGACTCCGCGTGCCATAATGAATCACCTATGTGCTGTTTCGAAGATCAATGAGAGCCAGAACCCCTTCGCGCATGTCTACATGTCACATACGGTGAATTGCCCAATAGTGTCCCGGTAGTGTCCCGAAACGGGTACGATGACGATGTGAGGGGCTGCGGTCGGGGGAAGAAATAGCTCGCGTGCCCCCTAGACACATGAGAGGGGAAAAACATAACGTGCCTACGAGATCGCAGTGGGGACGAAAACCGCGAGAGGGACCCCTGGCCCGAAAAGGCATGCGTGAAGCATCTCCACAAAAAAAGCCGGGCAGACGCGCTCACCCAAAGACGCGTCTGCCCGGCAATGGAGGCCTCCTGAAGAATGCAGGCCTCGGGACAACGGGGGTCTTGCGCTCGACCCTCATCGCGTCAGTTAAGGCAAGCAATGCCCGTGCCAACGGGATTCGACCGGCAACTGCGGCGCTACGACCCGATACGCAGACGGTAGGATCGTGCGCTTCCCCACACAGTTGTGCGGCCTACTGGACAGGCAGAGGAATCGAACAACTACGCGCCGGACGAGGGCTCCAGGTGGGCCTCTTCAGAAAGTTCCGCCAGGAACTTGAGCGTGAGCTCGTTGAACGTATCCGGGTGTTCGATCATCGGGGCGTGACCGCACTCATCGATAAACTCGAGACGCGCATTCGGCATTCGACTGCGGAACTCCTCGGCCACTTCGGGCGGCGTGATGATGTCATTGCGCCCCCACACCAGAAGCGAAGGCATGTCCAACTTCGAGAGCTGCTCTGTAACGGTCTCCTCGTCGGCCGAACGGGCGATTTTCAGCAACCGGAAGGCACGCGGACGGTCATTTACGATCTCCACCATCTCGTCGACAAGCTCCTCGGTCGCGTGGGCCGGGTCATGGAAGGTCATTTCGGTCCGTTCCCGAATGAAGTCGCGGTCTTGTCGGCGGAAGAACGTGGACCCCATCGTGGTCTCGTAGACCCCGGAGGACCCGGACAGAATGAGGGCGTGGATGTCTCCTGCGTGGTTCAGCGCGTGAAGCAGTGCGATGTGCCCGCCAAGCGAGTTGCCCACGAGTATTGTCGTATCGAACCCGAGGGTATCCACGAAATCGCGAACGTGCTCGGTAAGACGGGGAACGCCTGTTTCCGACAGGGGAAAATCGTACACGGGCAGGATGGGTGCCAGTACGCGATACCCTCCCTCCGATAGGGCCTCGATGGTGTCGACCCAGTTGCTCAGATCTCCCAGCATGCCGTGCAGGAGCACAATCGGGGGGAGAGGGGCGTCGGTGGGGCCTTCATCGTTGTACCGGAAGTCCCCTGTTTCATGAATGGGGAATGGGGTTTCGTGCATACGTGAACTCGTCGTGGGTGGGGCAGGGCGGCTTGGGGCAGCAGTCCTGAGGTCAGGGAATCAGTCAGTCGTAAAACCCTGCAGCCTCTGGAAGGAGATGGGCGAACCCGCTGATACAGAAAATCGACATTGAAGCGAGCGCGGCGGAATAGGGAGGAGGCAGGAAAACCACAGTGCAGCCGACATGCGAACGCGAAAGCCGTGTAGATTTCTCGTTTCCTGTTGCAAGAAACGCAGGGGATCGGTAATATTCAACGCATTAAGGCCTGAAAAGCTTGGCAGAATCCGCCGCAACTGTAGGGACCGACCTTCGGACCGGGCACGGGTGGGCTTGTGAACGGGAGGCCTCCTGACTTGCGGACCCAGCGGGTCCTCGCGACTCCCAAAATAGAAACTGGATCCTTTTCCTTCGGTTAGAGAGAAGCCATTCATCGTGAATTCCTTTCGTCCAGTGCCCTCGTTTGTTCATGAAGAACAAGTCACGAAAACGCGCCAAACGAGTTGGGATGTGTAGTGCCCTGGCAGGGGGAGCAGTTGGGTTTGCTCTGGGCATGCTATTCGCCCCAGAGCGGGGCCCCGATGCGCGCCGCCGCGTCTCCTATCAGCTTGAGCACCTCACGGACCGGGCAGAGAAGTTCTTCCGTCAACTCTTCCAGTCGGGCCCTAGCACCGGCGCGCACCGCGGCAGCGAGGCGGTCGTGGAAGACGCCGAGGCTCGTGCCGACCACATCCGTGACGACATCGACGCCCTCTTGGAGAAGCTCCGCCAGGCGTCCGAAACGACCAACGGAGCCAACTAGCCCCCCGCATCATACCCGTCGCCCGCACGTTCTCCACCTCTCCTCCCTCGATCCCGACTGATCAGCACGCTCCTGCATGCCAGACCTTACCGTTCTTCTCTCCCCAGCGGATCAGAAGCAGCCCGGGGGCAATCCCTTTGCCCCAGACATGTTCGACTACCGCACGTCGGGGACGTTCAACTACTTCGACGACCTCAACCCGGAGCGGCGTGAGCTCATTGACACGTTGCAGGAGACAATTGAGGAGAAGGACGAGGAGGCACTCGCGGACCTGTTCGGGCTTGAGGACTACGAGCTCGAGGAGGCCGTCCGGGTCAACAGGGAAATCTACGACGCCCCGCTCATGTCGGCCCTCGATCGGTACAGCCCAGGGGTGATGTACGCCGCCATGGACTTTGCAAATCTCCCGACCGGGGCCCAGCGCCGCCTCCTTGAGAACGGAGTCATTCTCTCGGGGCTGTTCGGGCTGCTACGCCCTGATGATCTTATCCCGAACTACCAGCTCGGGATGGGGGTCACGCTCCCGGACATCGGACCCGTCGCCGACTACTGGCGCCCCATCATCAGTCCCGTTCTCAACGAGGGGCTTGAGGGCCGGTGGGTCTGGGACCTGCTTCCAGAGGTCCACCGAAAGGCATGGACCGACGAGCACACGTACGAGGCCCGGGTCGAGGTGCGCTTCGAGCGCGTCGAGGACGGGGAGCGGGTTCCGATCACGGGGGAAGACCTAGAGGTTCAGCGCGGTCAGTTCGTCAACGTCATCGTGCAGGAGACGGCCGAAGAGATGGACGATCTTCGAGAGTGGGCCGAGGAGGAGTCAGACGAATTGGCGTTCGACGAGGAGGCCTCCACCTACGACGAAGAAACGAAAACCTGGACGGTCGTCATGGTCCAGGAGTAGCAGGGAGAGCGGCGCCCACAGACGTGGCCCCTTGCTCTTACGCTCTGAGGATGGGCCCTCGAGAAACTGGGTTGGTCCCTGACCGCCACCGAACGCTCGCCACCGTGCACGGCTCTCTATGTCCATGGACCTTCCGGTCGTCATCGGCATTGCTGGCGGCTCCGGCTCCGGTAAAACAACGGTCCTGAACCACATCATCCGGGAGCTCGGGGCCGATCCCATTGCCGTGCTCGACCATGATGCCTACTACCACGACCTCTCCCACCTCCCTCCCGAGAAGCGAGCACGATTCAACTTCGACCACCCCGATGCGCTGGAGACGGCGCTCATGCGGGAGCATCTTGATCGGTTGATCGAGGGCAAGGCCGTCGAAAAGCCCTTGTACGATTTCACGACCCACACGCGCCGTGAAGAGACCGAAACCGTCGAGCCGCGGCCCATCATCATCATTGAGGGCATCCTGGTGCTGGCCGAGTCGCTGCTGGAGGAGCGCATGGACATCAAGATCTACGTCGATGCGGCCGACGACATCCGGCTCATGCGCCGCATCCGCCGGGACATGCAGGAGCGGGGCCGCTCCATCGAGGGCATTCTGCGGCAATACGAGCGCACGGTGCGTCCCATGCACCTCGAATTCGTCGAGCCCTCGAAGCGGAAGGCGGACGTCATCATTCCGCGTGGGGGGCACAACCAGGTCGCCATCCAGATGGTGATGTCCCGAATCCAGGAGCTGCTGCGCGCCGGGGAGCACGAGGCACTTCGGTAGCACGTCGAGTCAGAGGCCCGTGGGAGAGGCGTGGAAGGGCCCGTTCCGGACCGTCGTTGGAGTGTTTCGCAGTGTTGCGTATTCGTATTGCGTGTCGCGCTCTATCCTGGCGCTCCATGCTGCCCATGCGCAATCCGGAGTACGTACTACCGAGCGTCTTCGTGACACAGATTGCCCGTCTCGCTACATCAGGCGTTCAGTGTCGTCAAGAGCTGTACGCCTCGCAGCACGAGGTGTGGGGCGTGGTGATCCACGCGGTCCAGACGGTCGGCGAGGAGGGCGCTCCAGCCTCCTGTGAGCACCCGCACGGGCGGGTCGGGGAGTGACTGGGCGAGGCGATCCGCCATGCCGCGGACGCTGTCGACGAGGCCCCACATGATGCCGCTCTGGAGGGCCGTCTGGGTGGACCGGCCCCCCGGCTCGTCGGGCAGGGTAAGCGGCACCTCCGGCAGCTGCGCTGTGCCTCTGCGGAGCGCCCCCCGCACGAGGGCCGGCCCCGCCCCAATGGCCCCGCCCCGGTACACGCCGTCTCGACGGATCACCTCGTAGTTCACGGCCGTCCCGGCGTCTACGACGAGCACACTCCGGAACTCGTCGCGCCCAAAGTGCACCCATCCCGCCGCGGCTGCTGCCAGACGGTCGGCGCCCAGCGTGTCGGGCGTCTCGTACGCTAGTTCGAACGGAAGTGGCATGGAGGGCCGAACACGGGTGACCGGGGCGCCGGTGAGGGCCGTGAGCGCGTCCGTCACGGCGCCGGCGGTGGTCGGCACCACGGAAGCCAGGCCCACCTGTTCGATGGAGGCGTCGGGGAGGTAGGGCGCCAGCGTGTCCTGCCAGGCCGCAGCCGTGGAGGATTCTTCGGCGTTGGCCGGTCCGTCGGGCACCGAGAACACGCGAACGAGCTCGTTGCCATCGAAGCACCCGCCCTTCACGGCACTGTTGCCAACATCGAGCGTGAGGAGCATGTGCGTGTGTACGGTTCTGGAGCAGTGAGTGCTCGCATGGGTGTGGGCGTGGGGGTGGGCGCTAAGCTCCTCCGAACGATGGCTGATCAGACAGGACCAACTGCTCGATCGGAAAGAGCGGCTGTCGAATATGTTCGGGGTCACTCGCTGAACGTTTGGTACACCCAGCGAGGCCCCCTCACGCATCGTGATTCACGGACTGTGTTGAGAAGTCACGTTGCCCGCCTGCACGGTCTGGGGGCCGTCTGGCGTGTGAAGCCGAAGGGCGCCGGTTTCGGTGATGCCCTGTACCGTGCCGGAGATCGTTCGGTCCGTGCCTGGGACGCGGAAGGTGGCGTGCTCGTGGAGGATGGGGAGCCGGTCGTGGAAGGCGCTCCGCACGCTCGCGTCGTCGCCGCTCTGGATGGTACCGTACTGGGCCTCTAGCCGCTCCAGAAGTCGGCTCAGGAGCGGAGCGCGCGGCACGGGACGTCCCGTCGTCAGCCGGAGCGAGGTGGCGGTGTCGGCGAGGGCCTCGGGGAAGTCGGTCTGGTTCACGTTGAGCCCTACGCCGAGCACGACGACGTCCGCAGCGTCGGCCCCGGAGATCGACGACTCCAAGAGCATCCCACACGTCTTGCGGCCCTCCAGGAGCACGTCGTTCGGCCACTTGAGGACAGCCCGGTACGGCGACACGAAATCGTCGACGGCCTCGGCCACGGCGACGCTCGCGGCCACGGTGATGAGGCCCAGGCGGTCTGCCCCAAGCGTGGGACGCAGGACCACCGAGAACATCAGGTTCTGCCCCTTCCGCGCGTTCCACGTACGCCCGTGCCGCCCTCGCCCGTCCGACTGGTATTCGGTGACCACCACGCTGCCCTCCGCGGCCCCGTTCTTCGCCCACTCAGCAGCCTCCGTGTTCGTTGAGCCCACCGTCTCGAAGCCGCGCATCTTGTGCCCGAACCGGTCGGTCGCGAGGCGGGCCTGCACGTCGTCGGTGAGGGAGAGAGACATGGAGTGGAAGGGGGCGTGGAGAAGAGGGGCGTCTGGGACGAGCGTACGACGACCCGCCCACCATTGCGTAATTCGTACCGCGCCTCGGCGTGTTCGGGACGTGCGGTGAGAGCGTCATTCTCGACGGTGGTCGCCCCGAGTCGGCTAGGGACGTTTGTATGCGTAGAAGGCCGATACGGTGCGAAACTGTCGGGGCGCCCGGAAGGGCACCTTGACGACGGCGCGGACCCGTGTCAAATGTGGGACCCAGACCCCGTCGGGGGCTGGCCGTAGACGAACGGTAAGCCGGCTGCTTTCGCGGAACAGAAGCACCCGGCTGGCCCGAACGGTGGTGAGCCCGACGAGCTCCCGGGACGCACGGTCGAGGGTGAGGCGGGCGTAGCGGACCGACTGCTCCGCCCCGCGCCCCTCTGACCGAGCCTTCGCCTCCACCACGTACGTCGGGGTGCCCCCAAGGAGGGAGTCCTGCCGGAGGGCATACCGGTAGGCCTCACGCGTCCGTGGGGCAAGGTAGGGCGGGTCGTCCGGCAGGGCCTGCGCCGCCAGGTCGGTAGGCCTCGACGTGCGTTGCTGAGCGGGCGTGATGCCCGAGAAGAGCCCCCCCGTCCGGAACGAGCCGGCCGAGTCGGCCCGCTGAACTGTACCGGCCTCCGCTCCCGCGGGGTACCGGAGCGTCAGCGTACGGTAGGCGGTGGTGCGGCCGATCGTGTCGAGCTGTTCCGTGTGGACGTGTCGCGTAACTCTGTACTCGTCGAGCCGGGCGAATGCCGAGTCGAACGCCGTCCGGTCCATCGATGTGAGGAGAGCAAGCACCGAATCCCGCGGGGCCTCCGTGGTGCGGATCGTATCGACGGTGCCGAATGGGGAATAGCTGGTTGCCCGGGAGGGACGGTCGGTACAGCCGGTACTCCCAAAGAGCGTTCCAGCAAGCAGCAGCGCCCCCGCAACGGCGTGTAAAAAACAAACGCGTTTGGAGGGGGGAGGCTGCATC
This sequence comes from Salinibacter sp., assembly GCF_042218895.1. NCBI lineage: Bacteria > Pseudomonadati > Rhodothermota > Rhodothermia > Rhodothermales > Salinibacteraceae > Salinibacter > Salinibacter sp. Next base: position 11,228 of record NZ_JBDGQQ010000067.1, read on the forward strand.
ACTACGTGCCGATTTATATGTTGGAAGCGGCTCGATCCGATACCGCTAGGAGGAAGCCGGGCGAAAGTTTCGGTCCGCGCAGCCAGCTTCGAGAAGTTTTCGGCTTGAACGGACGCCCTCTGTGCTCGAATGGACGTTCCCACACACGACTCGCCGTACGACAGTGCTCTCGAGGGGGCGGTGCAGGCAGCCCGCCGGGCCGCCGCCGTCATCCGCGAGCAGGCGGGCCCGCTCGAAGACGTGCGGGCCAAAGGGACAAACGACTTCGTCACGGAAACTGACGATCGGGCCCAAGAGGCCGTCATCGACACCCTCCACGAGGCATTCCCGGACGACGCCATCCTGGCGGAGGAGGGAGCTACTCCCGAGGCCCCCCCGGCCATCGCCGACGGACGCCGCTGGATTGTAGACCCGCTCGATGGCACGACGAACTTCATGCAGCGGGTGCCGCCCTACGCCGTCAGCATCGCGCTGCAAGAGAACGATGCCGTCGTGGCCGGGGTCGTGCTCGACGTGCCCCACAGTGAGCTCTTCACGGCCGTGGCGGGCCACGGACTGCGGGTGAACGGACGGCCGGCGGGCGTTAGCCAGACCGACACGTTCGGGAACGCTTTTCTCGCCACAGGCTTTCCCTATCGCCGCTTTGAACACACCGAGCGGTATCTGAGTGTGCTGGAGGGAATTCTCCGGGAAACTCGGGGGGTGCGCCGGCATGGGGCGGCCGCCGTCGACCTGGCCCGGCTGGCCTGTGGACGGTTCGATGGCTTCTTCGAGACCGGCCTGCGACCCTGGGACGTGGCGGCGGGCATCCTGCTCGTGCGGGAAGGCGGAGGACGAGCCACCGACTACGAAGGCACCGCCGGCCTCCCGCCCCTGTTCGACCGACAAGTGTGCGCCACCAACGGTCGGGTGCATGAGCATCTGCTTCGCCACCTGGCCGCGATGGACGACGTGCGCCTGTGAGCACGGGAGGCGTGAGAGCACAATGCGTGAAGCACTCCCGTTTTGGGGTTCACACGTTCACGCCACGTTTCACGAGTCACGCCCTCTGAACCATGCGCTTTGGGACACATCGGAACCCCCAGACCTTCGATCCTGCTCGCTACGCTTCTTCGAATTGACATCGCCACGCCAACAACATGGACGGTTACGACCTGCTCGACGGAAAGACGGGCATCATTTTCGGGGCTCTCAATGAGGACAGCATCGCCTGGTCGATTGCTCAGGCCTGTCATCGCGAGGGGGCAGACTTTGTCTTGTCGAATGCTCCGGTTGCCCGCCGTCTGGGGGCGCTCGATGAGCTCGCCGAGGAGACGGACAACCCCATCATCTGGGCGGACGCCACCGACGATGAGGAGCTGGCCGACCTCTTTGAGGAGGTGAAAGAGCAGTACGGGACGATCGACTTTATCGTCCACTCCATCGGCATGGGCGTGAATGTGCGCAAGGACGTGCCGTACGAAGACCTCAACTACAACTGGTACGAGCAGACGCTCGACGTGTCGGCGGTGAGCCTGCACCGCATCGTCCACCACGCGCTGGAGACGGAGACCATCGACGACGGGGGCTCCATCCTCGCGATGACCTACATCGGCGCCCAGCGCATCTTCTCGAAGTATTCGGAGATGGGCGACGCCAAGGCCCTGCTCGAGAGCATTGTGCGTTCCTACGGATACCGCCTCGGCAAGCGTGACATTCGCATCAATGCCATCTCGCAGAGCCCCACGAAGACCACCGCGGGAAGCGGGATCGAAGGCTTCGACGCTATGTACGAGTTTGCCGAGCGCGTCGCCCCCCTCGGCAACGCCAGCGCCGACGACTGTGCGGACTACGCCGTTACGCTCCTGAGCGACCTCACGCGCATGGTGACCATGCAGACGCTCTACCACGACGGGGGCTTCTCCAGCATGGGCATCTCCGACGAAATTGTGGAGGCCATGAAGGATTCGTTCGCGGACGACGAATAGCACTGGAGGAGGGCGCACCGACCGCTCGCCGTTCCGGCCGTCTACCCCACAATCCAAGATGATCGAGCTCTTCGTGACCGACATTGACGGGTGTCTGGGGCAGCCGTACGTGCCGTACGACCTGGACGGCCTGGCCACCCTCCGCCGTTACGCCGAGGCGGCGGGCCGCCCCGACGACTCCTCCAAGGCTCCAGCCCTGACAATCTGTTCCGGGCGCCCCTACCCGTACGTCGAGGCCCTCACGCAGGTGCTCGGAGTGTCCACGCCTGTTCTTTTCGAGAGCGGGGGCGGTCAGTTCGACCCTGTCTCGGCCCGCACGACCTGGAGTCCGCAGTGGACCGACGAGCAAGAGGCCGCACTGGAAGCTGTGCGGCACTGGTTTGTTACCGAGTGCATCCCGGGAACTGGGCTGATGCTCGACCGCGCCAAACACACACAGGCGGGGGTGATCACGCCCAATGAGGACGAGATCCCGCCCCTGCGTCCACGCGTCGAGCGGTTCGTCGAAGAGAACGCCCTGGGACTGCACGTCTTCACGACCGACAACTCGGTAGACGTGGTGCCGGAGGGGATCACGAAGCGCCACGGACTGGAATGGCTGGCCGATACGCTTGAATCGGAACTGGAGGAGATTGCCTATATCGGAGACACCGACGGGGACCTGTCGGCTCTCGAGGCTGTTGGCACCTCATTTGCCCCAGCTAATGCCCAGGAGGCCGTCCGGGCGCAGGTCGACCACGTCACCGAGAGTCCGGCCATCGAAGGCACGATTGAGGCGTACCGACACTGCCGGCGCCAGAACGAGCGCTGAATGACGCCCAGCCCCCTCCGTTCTCAAGTCCCAAGGAACGCACGTCATGGCCTTCATACACCGGCAGAGGCACACTGTACAATCATTCAGAGAACAATCATTCAGAGATGACGTCACGATGAGGGAATTGGTCCTTCGGGCAGTCGCGTGCATCACCGGTTGGGTGCTCCTCTTGACAGGGCTGGCGGGCGGAATACCGGCGGCCCCCGCGCAGGACAGCACATCTCTTGAGTCTCCGGTGGCAGCCTCCTCTACCCCGAAAGGCGCGGCGGAGTATGGGGCGTCCTCGACGGATCCCGACATGGCCTGGCGGAGCGATCCGCTCTTCTACGTGGCCGGAGACGCCGCGGTCCTCTACAATCGAAGCGACTCGACGGCGCCCGTGGCCCGGCTCTCGGTGCGTACGCCTGTACGCCGCCTCAAGTGCGAAGACAAGTGGTGTCGGGTCCGTACCGGTGAGGGACGAGAAGGCTTCATGCCGGCCTCGGCCCTCTCCAACGCCTGGGTCCGCGTGTCGAAGGAAAAGCGCCGCGTCTACCTGTATCGGGGCGCCAAACTCATCAAGACCTTCGAGGCGGACCTTGGCTACAATGCTTTTGCCGACAAAAAACGGAGGGGAGGGCCACGGAAGCGCGATCACTGGCGCACCCCCGAGGGCACCTTCCACGTCGTCCACAAGAATTCCGAGAGCCGATTTTACAAAGCCCTCGTGCTCAATTACCCTACGGTGAAAGATGCACGCCGAGGACTGAAGAAGGGGCTTATCTCTCAGTCACAGTACGAAGCGATTGAGCAGGCGCAGGAAGAGTTCCGGATTCCCCCCATGAATACAGATCTCGGTGGCTGGATCGAAATCCACGGGGACGGTACGGGAGACGCAACCACCTGGACGCATGGCTGCGTAGCCGTCCAAAACCGAGACATGGACGTGCTCTGGTCGGTGGTGGAAGAGGGAACGCCCGTCCTCATCGAATGAAGCGGGAGAACCGCATCCAGCAGGGGGAACGCGCCCGTTCCTCGGCGCTACATCGCAGCATAGATCCCATTCACCCAAACACACTCGCACTTATGTTTTCGACGCGCTGGATTGCTACGATCCTCACTGGCTTCTTTCTTGTGCTCGGGTGCTCGGGCGGGGGAAACCCGACGGCCCCGCCTTCCGGGTGGCAAATGGCAGAGACGCGCATGTGGAAGAAGGGGGTGGATACGTCGGAGGTATTCCGCAACCTTGAAGACTTGGATGCGATGGGCGTGACCGGGGGGGTCCAGAAGATCGCCCCAGGGTCCAACGTCTCGCAGGCGCAGTTCACCGCGGCAATCAAGCGGAGCCTCGTGAAGCTGTATCGGAACAACCCGACGGTTGTGGACTCCCTCTTCGAGAAATATGCCAAGCCAAAGGTCAAGAACGCCGATCTCAGCGGGGGGGTCCTGACAGATAAGGGGCAGCTCAAGCCCCAACTCCTCCAGGGCAACAAGAAAAAATCCTACGAGGCCATCACGGAGTACTTCCGCGAGCCGCAGCGTCAGGAAGCCCCCTCCAACATTGCGTATCCGGACTCCCTCCGCCGCGACGAGGAGGCAAGTGGAGAGGTGGAGCTTCAGGTTCACATCGACACGTCCGGGACCGTCGACGCCGTGGAGGCGATACGGAGCGTCCACCCGACCCTCGACGCCATTGCCATGAACGCCGCCACGAGGACGAGCTGGGAGCCGGCCTACGTGCTGGACGGTCAGGAGTGGAAGCCCGTTCAGTCGTGGGCGCGATTTTCGGTTCCGTTCCCAGCCCCCCGAAACTGAGCGGAGCCGCTCGCGTCCCTTGACGACCGGACGGCGTCCCCGGTGCAGAAGGCGGGAGCGTAGATCTCTACCCGACGAGGACCCCGGCGATCGTTGCTGTCGTCCACGAAGCGAGGGCCCCGCCGAGCACGGCCCGCAGGCCGAGCGCCGCAATCTCGCTCTTGCGCTCCGGCGCGATGCCCCCGATGCCCCCAATCTGGATGGCGATGGATGAGAAGTTGGCGAACCCGCACAGTGCGTAGGTGCCGATGATGACGGACCGCTGGCTCAAGGCCGACTTCATGTCGCGCAGTGAGGCATAGGCCACAAACTCGTTCACGGCCACCTTTTCCCCGAGAAGGGTGCCGAACCGAAGAATGTCGGCCGCTTCCACCCCCATTGCCCAGGCCAGGGGAGCAAACATGAAGCCGAACACTGCCTCCAGCGACAGCGCGTCGAAGCGCCCCCCGGACGCCTGGGCCACCAGCTCGTTCAGGTCGTAGAGCTCGACGCCGTAGACCACGGGGGCGCCGATCCACTTGAAGCCCGCGTTGATGGCGCCGATGAGGGCTAGGAAGGCCAGCAGCATGGCCCCCACGTTCAGGGCGAGCCGCAGGCCGTCGGACGCGCCGCTGGCGGCGGCCTCAATCACATTGTCCGCTTCCTCGGTGTCCTGGATCTTGGCCCCGCCAGCGGTCTCGGGCGTTTCGGTCTCTGGCACCAGGATCTTGGCCATCACAATGGCCGCGGGGGCGCTCATCACCGAGGCCGACAGCAAGTGCTTCGCGAAGAGCTGCCGGGACTCGGGCGAGTCGCCCCCCAAAAAGCCGATGTAGGCGGCGAGCACGCCCCCGGCGATCGTGGCCATGCCGCCCGTCATGAGCGTCATGATCTCGCTGCGGGTCATGTCCTCCACGTACGGCTTTACCGCCAGGGGCGCCTCGGTCTGCCCGATGAACACGTTGGCCGAGGCGGCCAGCGACTCGGCCCCCGAGATGCGCAGCGTCTTCTGCATCACCCAGCCCATGCCGTTCACCAGCGGCTGCACAATGCGCAAGTGGTAGAGCACCCCCATCAGCGAGGCGAAAAACACGATGGTGGGCAGCACCTGGAAGGCGAAGTTGTTGCCCTTTTTCGGATTGCCCAGCTCGCCGAAGATGAATTTCGAGCCCTCGTACGTAAATGACAGGAGCGTGTCGAAGAAGGTGGCGAGCGTGTCGAACACCATCTCCCCCGGGCCGGTCTTGAGCACGAGGACGGCAAACACAAGCTGGAGCCCAATCCCCGCGGCCACGAGGCGCCAGTTGATGGCCTTCCGGTTGGTAGAGAACAGCACGGCGATGCCGACGAACACGACGATTCCAATCAGGCCGCGGAGGACGGCAACAGGAAGGGACATGAGGACGAGTGGCGGATGTCGTCGAAATTAGTACAGCGGTGGTCCTCCCTCCAAGCCGAGCGTAAAGATAACGACTGCGGGCACGAACACAAGTCGCCCTCGACGTATGTGGTCAGAACGGTAACAAACACAACGAGGGCACCCGGCGAATGCCCGGTGCCCTCGGGAAGGGAAGGCTGAAGGGAGGCAGCTTCCTAGCGGCCCGAGCCAGACGACGAATCCATCCCGGACGACGTCCCCGTCGTGTCCGAAGGCGTCCACGTGTTGTTCGGGCGGTTCATGTCCGGCAGGATTCGCTTCGGATCGAGGACCACCTTCTGCAGCGAGTCCTTCGTCACGCGCAGCGTGCTGGTATCCTTTGTGTAGAAGGCCGCGGCGGGCACGCGGCGTTGCTCGGTCGAGCCATCGTTGTAGGTGAGACGTACTGTCATCGGCATCATCAACTCGTCGCGCTGCTCCACGGTCACCATCGTCGTGTCGCCGGTGGCAACGGAGTCGACGGCCTGGTCCATCGTATCCGTCTCGTAGAACCAGCTGCGCCAGAACCAGTCCAGGTCCTCGCCGCTCACGTCCTCCATGGTACGGAAGAAGTCGGCGGGCTTGGGGTGCTTGTAGGCCCATCGGTCGAAGTAGGCCTTGAAGGCCGAGTCGAAGCGCTCAGGCCCCAGTACGTGCTCGCGGAGAAGCATGAGGCCGTAACCCGGCTTGATGTATGCCAGAAAGCCGAGGGCGTCGTCCCGCACGCGGTCGGCGTACGTCATAATCGGCTGGTCACCGAAGGGGGAGCTCATCTGCTTCGTTACGTACTTCTTGAGGCCGGCCATCACCTTGCTGGGGGGCACGCGGCCCCGGCCGTAGTAGTCGAGCAACGAGTACTGGTTCATGAACGTGTTGAGCCCCTCATCCATCCAGGCCCAGCGCCGCTCGTCGGACCCGACGACCATTGGAAACCAGGCATGCCCGAACTCGTGGTCGGTGACCCGAAAGAGGGAGCGGCCCCGCTTGTTAACGCCGCAGAACACGATTTGCGGATATTCCATCCCCTCCACCCGCCCGGCCACGTTGATGGCGTTGGGGTAGGGATAGGGCGCCACGAAGTCGGAGTAGAACTCGATGGAGTGCTGTACGAATTTGGTAGATTGCTCCCAGCCCGGCTTCTTCTTGCTGCCGAGCCCCTCTCTCGGGTAGTAGGACTGCGCGAGCACCGTCTCGTCCCCGGTGGAGGCCTTCGCCGCATCCCAGATGAAGGCACCGGAGGCGGCCCACGCAAAGTCGCGCACCTTGTCGGCCGTGTAGCGCCAGGTGAGCGGACCGCTGCCGTCCGGGCGGGTGTCGGGGTCTCCCACTTCGGTGCTGTCAATGATCATCACGGTCTCGCGGCTATTGCGAGCCTCCGCCAGTCGATCCCGCTGCGTCTCGGTGAGCACCTCGCCGGGATTCTGGAGGCGGCCCGTGGCGGCGACAATCATGTTGCGCGGCACCGTGATGTTGACGTTGAAGGTGCCGTACTCCAGGTAGTACTCCCCCTGGCCCAGGTAGGGGAGCGGGTTCCAGCCGTGCACGTCGTCGTAGACGTACATGCGCGGGTACCACTGGGCGAACTGATATACGGTGCCCTGATCCACCTTGAGGCGCCCATGGCGATCGGCGCCGTACTTTGGCAGGGTGTACTCGAAGTCGAACGACAGTTGGAGGCTGTCGCCGGAGGCCAGCGGCTCACTGAGCGACACGCGCATCCGGGTCCCTGCGACTAGCGTGTCGGGCGTCGTCGTCTCCCCGTCCCGTCGAATGCGGAGATTGGACAGGTCGTAGCCCGCGCCCTCAAAGAAGCCACTGAACCGGGCGTCATCGGGCACGACCGCATTGCCCCGACTGCCGGGCTTAAAGTAGTTCTGCTCCAATTGGACCCAGAGCCGTTCCAGGGTCTCCGGGGCGTTGTTGGTGTAGGTGATCGTTTCGGTGCCGGTTACCCGGTTGGCGGCCGTGTCGAGCGACACGTCGATCTGGTAGTCGGCCGTTTGCTGCCAGTACTCCTCTCCCGGGGACCCGTCGGCGTCTCGGTACTCGTTCGGATCGGGGACGTCAATCGGTTCGAACGACTCCAGGTTGTGCTCGGGCACCTGCTGCGGTATGCCCTGGGCCGCAGCGTGACCAGGAATAAGCAAAGACAGTGTCAGGGCGCACAGCACGATCCCTGCAGCGGTGGGGAGTGTACGGGAGGTCATAGATGGGGACAGGTTGATGAGAATAGGACCACATTTTTCAAAATAACAAAGCTGGCTTCGAATTAGAACAAAGAGTGAGTTAAAGGGTGTCTGTACCGAATGCTAGGGGCCGCTGTGCCTCCTTCCTAGAACGGAAAAGTCACGATATGCATCCCGCAACGGACACTCACGTCCGGTCCCGGCGGTCGTTCAAACTGA
>NZ_JBDGQQ010000068.1:0-4758 GCF_042218895.1 Salinibacter sp.
GTTCGCAAGAGGTGTTGAGCATACAAAGAGTGACCCCCGAATGTGCAACTGCTCCGTGCGGGGCGACGCATTAATCTTTTGTCGGGCCTCGCCCCGCACTCGGATTTTCGAACAGAAGCCCATCCGTTGGGGCATAACCCCTCACTACTGTAGGGAGGACGGAACACCGTAGGTTGCACACTTCTGTTGTGCCCTCTTCTTTTGGGAGGGCTCTCCTTCGAAGAACACGTTCTCGCCTATGCGCCCCGATCCCGCGTCCCTCCAGGCCTCCGACGACACCGAAGAAGCCGTCATGCAGGGGAAGCCCGGCGGCCTCGGCACGTTCGGCGGCGTGTTTACGCCGTCGATTCTCACGATCCTGGGCGTCATCATGTACCTGCGGTTCGGGTGGGTGGTGGGCAACGCCGGGCTGCTGGGCACGCTGCTCATCGTCACCATCTCGACGGGCATTACGTTCCTCACGGCCCTCTCCATCGCGGCCATCGCGACGGATCAGCGGGTGCGCATTGGGGGGGCGTACTACATGATCAGCCGGTCGCTCGGGATCGAGATCGGCGGGGCGGTGGGCATCCCCCTCTACATCGCGCAGGGCCTGTCGGTGGCCCTCTACACCGTGGGGTTCGCCGAGAGCGTGGTCAATGCCTTCCCGACGCTCAGCACACTGAGCGTGCTCGGCCTCTCGGGGATTCAGATGGTAGGCCTCGTCATCACGATCCTGGTGGCCCTTCTCGCGCTCGGGTCGCCGAATATCGCCATCAAGGCGCAGTACTTTATCCTTGCCGCCATTGTGGTGTCGCTCGTGTCGCTGGTGGCGGGGAGTCCGGTGGAGCAGTCCGACATCCGGATGTGGGGGCCGGTGGACGCCAATCAGGCGGCGGGCTTCTGGGAGGTCTTTTCGGTCTTCTTCCCCGCGGTCACGGGGATCATGGCGGGGGTCAACCTGTCCGGCGACCTCGAAAACCCGAACACGGCCATCCCCTGGGGCACGTTCGGCGCCGTGGGGGTGGGGTACGCCGTGTATATGGCCCTGCCGATCCTCCTGGGCCTGTGGGCCGACTCGGCCACACTGATCGAGGATTCGCTCGTGATGCGTGACATGGCGTGGTGGGGCGACGCGATTCTGCTGGGCGTGTGGGGCGCCACCCTGTCGAGCGCCATCGGCTCCATCCTGGGGGCCCCGCGCGTGCTCCAGGCGCTGGCACTCGACGGGGTCCTGCCCCAGTCGCTGAAGGGGCTCGGGGAAGGGGCCGGGGAGGAAGACATTCCCCGAAGCGGCACGGTCCTCACGCTTGGGCTCGCCCTTGGCGCGGTGATGACGGGCAGCCTCAACGTCATCGCGCCCATTCTCACGATGTTTTTCCTCACGACCTACGCGGTGCTCAACGTGGCGGCGGGGGTGGAGACCTTCCTGGACAGCCCCTCGTTCCGGCCCGAGTTCGAGGTGCACTGGTCGCTCTCGCTGCTGGGCGCGGCGGGCTGCATCGGCGCCATGGTTCTCATCAACTGGTGGGCCACGGTGGTCGCCGGGCTGTGCGTCATCGTGATCTTCTTGTGGCTGGAGCGGCGCAGCCTGCGCACCACGTGGGGCGACGTGCGGCAGGGCTTGTGGATGAGCATCACCCGCTCCGGCCTCCTGCGCCTGCGCGAGAACCCGGACCCGAAGAACTGGCGCCCCCACCTTCTCGTCCTCTCCGGGGCCCCGCGCCGGCGCTGGCCCCTCATCGAGCTGGCGAGCGCCCTCACCCACAACCAGTCGCTCATGACGGTGTGCACGGTGCTGCCGTATCAGGCCGCTACTGTTGACGAGAAGCAAGAGGCGGAAGACACTATTCGCGACTACCTCGGCAGCCACGGCGTGCAGAGCCTCGTGCGCACCACACGGGCCGAGGATCCCTTCGAGGGCGCCGAGCGGCTCGTGGAGGACTACGGCATCGGGCCCCTCAAGCCCAACACCATCATGATGGGCCACACCGAAGAGCCGGACCATCACGACCGGTTCTGCCACATGATTCAGCATCTCTACGAGGCGCAGCGCAACGTGGTGGTGCTCCGCGGGGGCGATCAGGGCTTTGGCGAGCGGAAGCAGATCGACGTGTGGTGGAGCGGCCTCACGGGCAACGGCGGCCTGATGAAGATTCTCTCCTACCTGCTGCAAACGAACGTGGGGTGGCAGGACGCCGACGTGCGCCTCAACGTGGTGGCCGCCGACGCCGACGAGGCCCAGGAGCGGCGCAACACGCTCGGTCCCATCGTCGACCAGCTGCGAACCGGCGCGTTCCTCAATGTCATCCTTGCAGAGGGGCGCACCTTCAACGAAATTGTCCACGACACCTCCACCGGGGCCGACATTGTCTTCCTCGGCATGGCGACGCCGGACGAGGAGGAGGACTACGTCTCGTACTACACCCGCCTGCAGGAGCGGACCGAGGGCCTCCCGCCTACGGTGTTCGTGCTGGCCGCCGAGGAGATCTCGTTCCGGGAGGTGCTGGCGTGAGGGATGAAGGTTGAAGGCTGGAAGTTGAAGGTTGGGCGGGGAAGGGAAATCGACGGAGAGACCGTGGTCGATTGGTAAGCGCCGGACGTCGACGGACGTGGCGTTCCGGGTGACATGAGCGAACGTGCGAAGGACTTGTGCACGTTCAAGAGGTCTGTTGTGGATCATGAAGGACTCGTCATTCTGAGAGAGCCGCCAGGCGAGCGAAGAATCTCTTCGACTCCAGCGTTTCCGCCGCGTTCAGAGAGATCTTTCGACTCCGCTTTGCTCCGCTCAAGATGACTCCATTGCAAAAGGAATTGCTTGAGACTGCAACTTGGGACTGCTCGAGGCCCTTCCCATCGGCGTCGGGACCATGATTGGGGCCGGCATCTTCGTGCTGCCCGGCTCGGCCACTGAGGCGGGCCTCCTCTCGCGGCGAACCGGTGACCGAGAATTCGTCGAAGGGGACGCCGGTGCCGGTTCGGACTCCGGACGTGGCGTAGGCGCCCCCCGTCACCGAAGGAACTGCTTCTCAAAGCGACGCACGCCCTCGTTCGTGCCCACGATGACGAGCCGGTCGTCGTCCCGAAACACAAACTCGTCCGGATCGAGCGACGTGATCACGTCGCCGTTGCGAACCGCCCCGACCACGGTACAGCCCGTCTCGGCCCGGACGTCGGCCTCCGCGAGGGTCTGCCCGGCCAGACGCCCGGCCTCGAGGCGCACCACGTCGATCTTCGTTTGAAAGGACAGCACGTCTTCGTCCGTCAGGACGGTCGCGGCCAGCATGCGACCGCTGATCGTGGCGAGCGACTGAACGTAGTCCGCCCCGGCCTGGTAGATCTTCCGCTCGTTTTCCTCCTGATTCGCGCGGGCGACGATGTGGGCGTCGGGATTGGCGTTCCGGGCGATGAGCGTGGCGAGCAGGGCCGTCGTGTCGTCGTCGATGTCGATGATGATGGCGTCGGCCGCCCCCACGTTCGCCTCCTCGTACACGTCGGGGTTCCGGGCATCGCCCACGATGTCCACATCGGGGTGGTCCTTCGCGTCGATAATGGTGAGCCGGGCCTCCGTCCCGTCCAGCACGTCGACCGCCGCCTGTCCGGAGCGTCCGTACCCGACGACGATGACCCCCTGGTGCCTGCGCGACTGAAGCGTAGAGCTATCCTCCCGCTGGAGGTGCTGGATGCTGCCGGGCGCCCCCGAGACGAGAAGCCGCGTGTTGCAGTCGACGACCGTCCTGGGGCCGACGGGGCTCTTGAAGGTGCCGCCGAACCAGGCCCCAATCACGTCCACCCCGAAGCGCTCGCGCAGCTGCAGCTGGCCGATCGTTTGGTCGCAGATCGGACTTTCCGACTCGATGTCGAGCTCGGCCACCTCGAGGTCTTCGCCAATCTCAATCGTCGTGTCGTCGGCCATCCGCAGCAGAAACGGAATCTCCCGGGCGAGCCCCTCCCCGAGAAGCTGGCGCGGAGAGAGGACCTGATCGGCCCCCGCCATCCAATGGTAGGATTCGAGCGTTTCATCGTCGATTACGGTGACCGTCTGAATCTCGTCGCTGAGCTCACGAGCCGACAGGATAATGCTCGTGGCCACGGTGTCTTGAGAGTCGATCACCAAGGCACCGGCCGCTCGGAGCTCGGCGCGCTCAAGCCCCTCGACGGACTCGGGGTCGCCATGGAGGACTGGATATCCGTCGACATAGAGGTCCTTGGCCCGCTCGCGACGGGGCTCGAGGATGACGTAGCTGCGCCCCCGGGCCTCCAGCTCGTCGATGAGCGCCCCGGTGCGAGACGTGTGGGGCGTCAGCACGATGTGTCCCGCCCCGGAAAACGTCTCCGGCGGCCGCTGCTCGAAGGCGTCCCGGAGCACCGGAACGACGAACAGCGGGACCGCGAGAAAGACGAACAGGACCCCCGTCAGATTCATGAGGAGGACCATCGCGTTCATCTGGGGGCTCGACCAGGGCGCGTGGCTCCCAAACCCCGCCGTCGTAATCGCCTCGATCACCACCTGCAATGCCTGAATGTAGAGCACCGACTGATCCTCATACACCCGCATGCCCCACTGGTATACCAGGGCGTACGAGAGAAGCGTGGTTGCCACGATGCCCGCGGTCCACAGGATTCGTCGCTGCCAGTCGCTCATAATGCTCGTCGCATTTGCCGTGCGTCCAGAGCTGCGCCGCCAGCCCACTGCGTGCGGATGTCCCCGGCTACTCCGCGTCCTCCGCCGTCGCACTGGCCATCTCTGCCACCTCTTCGATGGCGGCGTCCGGGCCG
>NZ_JBDGQQ010000069.1:0-14935 GCF_042218895.1 Salinibacter sp.
GGGCACGAACTCGCTGTTCCTCGACATCGAATCGCTCCGGCAGCCGCTTGGGAACGACAGGAGCCTCGTTTTTCAGGGCCTGGGGGCCGCAGATGGATATTCGTTCGATGCCTTCCAAGAGAACGGCGCCGTCCGCTTCTCGCTTCCTGTTGGGGGGTTCTTCAAGCAGAACTTTCCGCTCGGGGGCCTTCCCTTTTATCCGATGCACGCAGCTGTTGCCAGTCAGACCATTGAACAGACGCCGGACGGGCCTCAATTCGTCGCCCAGGTGTCGCGGCGGCTCTCTCAGGCGGGCCTCGGCGCCCAGCAACAGGGAACGCTGGCGAGGCTTTTCGGGGCTCTGGTTCAGCGCCCAAACGAGTTCACGACTGCCAACGGCCCGATCACGACCTCCCGCGCGGCCGTCCAGCTGGGCATCCCCGACGACAGTGAGGACGATGGGTACCGGGCCGTGGACGGCCCCGAGCCCATCCCGGCGCTCAAGCAAACAACGACGCAGACGTTCGAGGTGGGGTACAAGGGCGTCCTCGGGGACCGCGTGATCGTTAACATCGACGCCTACTACGAGCGAAAGGAGGACTTTATCGGTCCTCTCGTCATCGAGTCGCCGCTCGTCTACCTGCAGGAGCAGGGCCTGACGCAGGACGCCGCGACGGCGCTCGGCCAGGTGTTCGGGACGACGAGCAGCCCGACCGTGCAGGGCCTCCTGCGCAACCTTGAGAGCTCCGGCGTTCCGCCCAGCCAGGTCGCCTCCCTGCTCGGGAGCATCATCGGCAGCGGTCTCAACAACACGCCCACCGCCGTCGTCCAGCCCGACGAGCAAATCCTGCCGAACGGGGGCGGGCCGAACGAGGTCGGCGCCATGCTGACCTATCGCAACTTCGGGAACGTCGAGTATTGGGGGGTCGACGCTTCCGTCCAGGCGCAGGTGACTGACCAGTTCGACGCCTTCGCGAACGTGTCTTTCATCAGCGACGACTTTTTCGACAACGAAGAGCTCGACGAAGAGAACGAATCGCTGAGCCTGGCGCTGAACGCTCCGCAGTTTAAGGCCAAGGGGGGAGTTGACTACCGCCTCGACGGCGTCGGCCTCTCGTTCGGGGCGTCCGGCAACTACGTCGAAGGCTTCCCGGTCGAGAGCGGCCCGTACGTCGGGGACGTCGACAGTTACTTTCTCCTCGACGCCCACGTCGGCTACGAGTTTACAGACGCGATTCCGGGCCTGAACGCCAGTCTAACGGCGAAGAACGTCCTCGACAACGAACACCGTGAGTTCGTCGGCGCGCCGGAGCTGGGCTTCATGCTCATGGGCCGCCTTACCTACACGCTGCCGTAAAGATCGTCGTGGATTCTTCGGCGTGGAGGGTTCGAGCGGCCCTCCCCCGCCCTCAGCTGTCAACTCCATCCTCCGGGCACAGTTGGCACCTCCGGAGACGACCTCGGGGCGGCGGATCCTACTCTAGCCGGAAGGTGAAGGTGATGGTGCCGGTCTGGTTCTTCTGCGGCGCTCCCGGAGGAAGCGCGTTAAACCGCCAGTTCTGCAGGGCATCCATCACGGCCTGTTCGAGTGCGGGGTTGCCCTTCCGCAACGGAATCCGTTTGACGATCCGTCCGTCCGGGTTGACGGTGATCTGAACTCGAATGCGGGCGTTCACCTTCTCGGTGTACTCCGGGAGAGGCGCGATCTGGGGATCCCGATCTAGGCCCTCGATGTTGTACGGGGCAGATGCCTTGCTCTCTGTGCCCGTACCGGGATCGCCGGAGGCCTCCCCCGATTCCGTGCTCGGCTCCTGCTGGTCGGCCTTCTTCTCGGTGTTGGGCTGGGATTCGGCCTCCGGCACAGTCGTCTCCTTCTCGGACGGCGGCACCGTTTCCTCAGTCCGTTGTTCTTCCTCGGGGAGGTTGACTGGTTCGTTTTCGGGTTCCTCCGAGGACTCGTCGGGATCCGTTTCCGGTTCGGGGGCCTCCTCCTGGGCCTCTGGGGCGGTCGTCTTTTCGACCTGCTCCGTGGCTTCAACCGGCTGGCCGGGCGAGAATTTTCCAAACTCAACCTCTACGTACCCGAGGCGCTTGGGGGTAGACGTTGAGGTTGACAGAAAGGCAAACAGAAGGGCAAGGCCTCCGTGCAGGAGAAGGCTCGTGCCGAGTCCGATCCAGTCTGTTCGGCGCATGGCACGGGGGAGTCGTTTAGCAAGAAGGGTGGCCGGACTGTGTGCTGTATTGGATGGCCGTCGCCCAACAAAGGTTCTACGAGACCGTCGAAGGACGCTCCAGGTCACTCCTCGGGGCGCTTCAACCCAGGCTGTTCGAGCCGCAGTTGGGCGGAAATGCGGTACGAGTATCCGAGATCCTCCGCCACAAGCCCGGCAAAATCGCCAAAGCTGAAGTCGACCGACACCTGCTTCAGGTCGAGCCCGGCGCCCACCGACGGCGTAATGTCGACCCCAATGGGATCGCCGATTTGAAGGCGCCGGACGCCTCCCCGCAACTCTACCACACCGGCGTACCGGAAGGCCATCCCGAGCCGCGGACGGAAGGACACGTCACCGATGTTGGGGACGAAGGCCTGCTGGCCATCGACGGCCACGTCGACGTCGAGCCCTGCGGTGAGCGTGTGCCCATCGCCCACCGGCCACACGGCCCCGGCGCCCAACCGGGCCACCGGCAGCACGAGTGCGGTGCCGCCCTGCGGAATGCGCTGGTCGAACACGGCCTGGTAGCGCGCCGCGTTGTCTTTGATCAGCGAGCCATCGTCGTTCTTACAAGCCTCGAATACCTCTTCCTGACCGTCCCCGTCAGTATCAGCCCTGCAGGTGACCTCGAAGGCCTCAGGATTGACGCTCCAGCTCTGCAGCATGGTTGACACGTCCTGGATAACAGCGCCAAGGCGGTAGGGGCCGGCCTGGTACCGGGCCGCGACGTCCACGCTATAGCCCCAGGCGTTGGCAAAGTCTCCGATCGAGCGACGGATGCCCTTGAAGTTTACCCCGACCGAAAGCCGGTCGCCGAGTTGCCGACTGTAGCTCACAAACAGGGCCCAGTCGGCCGCCGAAAAGCGTGTGATTCGGCTTTCGTAGCCGGGCAGGGGGCGTCCGCGGTCTGGGTTCCACGCCGCCAGGGTGTTCACGATGTCGTTCACGCCGCTTCGGAAGAGGGAGATTCCCACCGTGGACTGAGCCGTAACCGGCATCGCTACGCCCCCATAGTCGAATGAAACGGCCCCCGCGAAGCGCTCGACGTGCATGTAGCTGATCTCCGGGTACGTCAGGCCGCTGAGGCCGGCCGGATTCCAGTACCCTGCGCTCACCTCGTCCGCCAGGCTCACGTACGCCCCGCCCATGCCGAGGGCTCGGGCGTCCACCCCACCGGCCAGAAAGTCGGCCCCATACTTGGCGAGACGCTGCCCCTGCGCAGGCCCCGCCCCGAGGCCCACGAGCAACAGGCCAAGCAGCACGCCGCGAAGGAACCGTCGAGAAACCATGGTGCGCAGGCGGGCAGACAATTTGACGATGACAGGGGTGAAACGGGCTGCTCCCAGAGAATTGTTCGACGGAGCAACTTTGGCCTGGCGTTTTCGCTAGGACGAGACGCGCCGGAGCCGGGCCGCGAACGCCCCATCCGTCCGGTGCCGGTGCGGAAGGGTTGCCAGAAACCCGGCCTCCGAAACGACCTCATCAGGCACGTGGCCGGACGCCGACTCGGCCGTAAACTCGATGTGGCGGGCCAGGAAATCGTCGATCCGGTGCTCATTCTCCTCGGGGACGATGCTGCACGTGCTGTAAACGAGAAGCCCCCCCGGCCGAACGAGTGCAGCCGCCGCGTCGAGTAGGTCGTCCTGTAGCGCTGTCATCTCGTCGAGGGCCGACGGTTCACACCGCCAGCGCAGGCCGGCCCGCTTGGCAAGCACGCCGAGTCCTGTACAGGGCACGTCCAGCAGCACCCGGTCGGCCTGAGGCGGATCCGACCGCTCGGCCACCCGGCGGAGGTCGGCTGCCTCCGTCTGGACCATGTGGCGTACTCCGTGCGTCTCTGCCGCCGTCCCGACCCGACCCAGACGCTGCTCGTGCGTGTCGACGGCCCGAATCGTCCCCTGTCCCTCCATGCGGGCCGCCGCGTGCAGGGTCTTGCCTCCTGGCGCGGCGCAGCCGTCGGCAAGCGTATCCCCGGGCTGCGGATCGAGCAGCGCCACCACGAGACCAGCGCTCTCATCCTGCACGGCCACGCGCCCGTCGTCGAGCAGCCCGCCCTCGATGAGAGCCTGGAGGCGCTTCAGGCGCAGGTGGTTGTCGAGGTAGGGGGAGTCGACGTGGACCACGTCGTGGTCGTCGAGCCACTCGGAGACCTCGGCCTGAGTTGTGCGGAGGGGATTGACGCGCACGCCATACATGGGACGGCGGTTGTTGGCCCGCAGGAGCTCGGTCGTCTCGTCGACCCCGAATCGACCGAGCCACCGCCGCACCATCCAGGTGGGGTGGGAGTAGCGGATCGCGAGGTCCTCGGCGTCGTCCCCCGTGTTGGGCGTCGGAATGTGCTCGCGGTCCCGATCGATGGTGCGGAGCACACCGTTCACGAGGTTGCCCGCGCCGGGCCGCAGCTCCTGCTTGGCCAGTTCCACGTACTCGTCGACGGCCGCGTGGGTGGGGGTGGACTGGAACAGCAGCTCGTAGAGGCCCAGTCGCAGGATCTGCCGGAGGCGATGCTCCATCGACTCGTAGTCGTCGTGGTAGGCCTCCCCCAGCACAAAGTCGAGCCACCGGCGCTGCCGGGTGACCCCCGCCACGAGTTCGCGGGCCTGCCGGCGGGTGCGGGCGTCTGCGCCATCGGCCGTCAGCTTGTCCACGAACGCCTCGTCGCGACGCACCCGCTCAAGATGACTGAGGGCGAGGGAGCGGGCAGACGAAACCGTGTCGGGAGAGGAGGACATAGGCACACCGCGCGCTGGAGAAGACCGGAAGCGGGTCCTCTAACGTGAGAGTGGGCCCACCGTTTTGCAGGGAAGGCATTTGTTTTTCGAGAACGTGCTGTTCTCTTGCTCCTGTACGACTTAGCCCCGTCAGTCCCCGCTCCGGATCTCCTCGACTCGTTCCTCGATGGCGTCCAGGTATTCGTCGTAGATGGCGCTGCTGCTGAGGGCCTTGTCGACGACAGCCTCGGCCTCCTCGTTCTCCCTGTCCGGCTCTCGCTGCCGCACGGTTCCGCTCTGATCCATGAACGTGAGGACGAGCCGCACGTCTATGTCTCCCCCATCCGGCTCGATGTAAGCCCGGGCCTTCTCCACGCGCCGACGCACCTCGATCACCCGCACCGGTCGTTTTCCGGTAACGATGCGGCCCCCGTCGCGATCGACCTCCTTGATCGGAAACGCCCTCGCCTCGAGCGTTTCCAGTGTTGCCTGAAACACCGGGTCGTACGAGCCTTCGATGTCCCGATCAGTCGCCCCCGGATGCAGGTAGCTGCATCCCGTGACGAGGAGCACCAGCGTGAGGCCGGCAGACCTGCGAAGAAACATCATGGGGCGGTCAGTAGCACGATCCAACAGACACTTCTTTCCTCGGGCCGCACACTCCCCCCCGAAGGTCACAACCTCCATGCGCCACCTCCGCCGCAAATTGACGCTCCGCGCCCACGGCGAGCAAACTGTGCTCGTCAAGCGCAAGCAGGAGCGGATGGAGCATGTGTGGATGAAGGCGTTCCTGTGGGCGCTCTACTTGCCTAAGTACCCCGACCTGGACGTCGAGACGAACGTCGGCGACAAGTACAAGCCGGACGTGGTGGCGATGGACCGCCGTCGCGGGCGCCCTCAGTTCTGGGGAGAGGCCGGCACCGTCGGCCCCGACAAGATCGAGCACCTCGTCACACGCTACGCGGACGTTCCTCTCGCTTTCGGCAAGTGGAATCGTTCTCTGGATCCGCTGCTGGAGATGGTAGAGCGCGCGGTGCACACGACCGAGCGGACGGCCCCGATCGACCTCCTCCGCTTCCCGCCCGACAGCGCCGAACGATTCGTGAACGAGAAGGGGCGGATCGCCGTGTCGCGGGACGATCTCACGTGGGTGCGGGTGGCCAATGCGGAGGCGTGGCGGTAGCCCGCCGCGCCTCGAATCGTGACCTCCCTGTTTCCTCCCTCCACACTTCCCCCGAGCGAGCAAGAACCTTTCAGGAGACGGCATGTAGGCAGTGACCGCATCATCTCTGCCATACCTCCTCCAGTGCCATGCGTCGCCTTCCCCGTGGGCTTGCCCTGTCTCTCATCCTGACCCTCCTCGCTCTCCCGGCCCACGCCCAGGAGACCGACTACGGGTCGACGAATTTCCCCAACTCGGGCGCCGAGGCGGCCCAGGCCCCGTTCCTGCGCGGCCTCCTGATGCTGCACAGCTTCGAGTACGACGACGCCCGCGCGGCCTTTCAGAAGGCCCAGGAGATCGATCCGGACTTCGCGATGGCGCACTGGGGCGAGGCCATGACGCACAACCATCCGATCTGGATGGAGCAGGACCGCGAGGCCGCGCTGAAGGCGCTCCGCGACCTGGCGCCGACCCCGAAGGCCCGCCTCGAGGAGGCGCCCACCAAGCGCGAGACGGCCTACCTCCGCACGATTCACGTGCTCTACGGCGCCGGCACGGAGGATCCGAGGAGCAAGGAGGCCCGCGACGACGCCTACGCGACGGCGATGGCGGACCTGGCCGAACAGCATCCGAAAGACCTCAATGCGCAGTCCTTTCACGCCCTCGCCATCCTCGGCACGGCCCACGAGGGACGCGACTTCGAGACGTACATGCGCGCCGCGGCGATCGTCGAGGAGGTGTTCGACAAAAATCCCCAGCACCCCGGCGCGGCCCACTACCTGATCCACGCCTACGACGATCCCGTACACGCCCCGCTCGGCCTGCGACCGGCCCGCGTGTATGCCAATATCGCTCCGGCGGCGCCCCACGCCCTGCACATGCCGTCGCACATTTTCTTCGCGCTCGGCCAGTGGACGCGCGGCGCCGCGTCGAACGTCGACTCGTACGAGGCCGCCAGGAGCGAAACCGTCGCGAACGGGAAGCCACTCGGCGGGAGCGGCTTCCACGCTCTCCACTGGCTGCACTACGCCCGCCTGCAACAGGGCCGCTACGAGGAGGCCCGATCGGTCTTTAACACCACGCAGACCCACGCGACCGCCCCGACGGTCAAGACGGGATACGCCACGTACATGCAGTGGTACATGCCGGTCGTCTACGTCATCGAGACGCAGCGGTGGAGCCAGTTCGACGATCGCCGGTCCGCAATGGCGGTGAACGCTGACTCGCTCGACACCCGGGGCGCCGTCACGCTGCACGCGGGCCACGGCCTCGCCGCAGCCCGTCAGGGAGACCTGTCGACCGCCCGGGCGGCCCTTGCGAAGGCCAAGACCGCGCTTGGGGACTCCGACTCGAAGGCGCTCCGCATTCAGGTGCGGGAGCTGAAGGGACTCATCGCGCTAGAGAGGAACAAGACCGACAAGGCCCTCAGGCACCTGAAAAAGGCCGCCGCCCTGGAGTCCGAACGCCCCCTGGACTTCGGGCCGCCGTTCCCCCCGAAGCCGGCCCCCGAGCTCTACGGCGAGGCGCTGCTGTCGCTGGATCGCCCGGCCGACGCGCTCACCCAGTTCCAGACCGTACTGGACCGCTACCCGGGCCGCGCCCTTTCGCTTCTGGGCAAGGCGAAGTCGGCTGCCGCGGCCGGCAAGCCGGACAGGGCGCAGGAGGCCCGGTCTGCCCTGGCCGCACAGTGGGAAAACGCCGATCCCGACGCCCGCCGCCGACTTCAGACCGTGGCTGACGCGCCCAGTGCGGGCGCGGCCGAGTCCAAATAGCCCGATCTCCACCGGACTCATCACCCTCTCTTCCCTTTCTCACCTTCACTTTCCCCAAGCTTCCGCTGAATGATCTGCTCCGCGTTATTAACGCTACGGAGGCAAAAACGGGCGACGAGCCGGATCTGCTCGTCGTCCTCAAGATCGGCGTGATGCCCCTGCCGATCGAGCCGGTCCTGCTGGGCGTGGTAGAGGGCCACGGCCGCCGCCACCGACACGTTGAAGCTTTCGGTGAAACCCGGCAGCGGCACCACACAGGCCGCGTCCACCTCGTCGAGCATCGCGTCCGTCACGCCCTCCTCCTCGTTCCCAAAAACGAGGGCCGTACGCTCTGTAAAGTCGATTTCTCGGATGGGAACCGTCTCGGCGTGGAGGTGCATTGCCACGAGACGGTAGTCGTTCTTCCGCAGGTGGGCCGCACAGTCCGAGGGCGTGTTCCAGTGCCAGACGTCGAGCCAGTGCTGAGCGCCCTGAGCTGTTCGCTGGGAATGCTTGTACCGCTCGTTCTGCCCCCGAACGACGTGCAAATCCTGATATCCCAGCGCCTCCGTTGACCGCATGACGGCGCTCACGTTGCCGGTATTCACGAGCCCCTCCACCACCGGCACAACGCTTCGAGTTCGCTCCGACACCACCTCTCGGATGCGCTGCAGGCGCCGGTCGGTCATGTGGGGCCGGAGCAGTCTGATGATGCGCATCGGTGCTAGGGAAGTGCCGTCGACCCGGAAGGGATGATCCGATTCCGGGGGCGTGCCGCTGGCACTGAGAAGACGGTCCATTTCCTGCTCGGCGTTAGGGTCGGGCACGGCAGGGATCCGGAAAAGGAGATTATCCAACGAGCAAAGGCCGAGATGTAGTACTTGGAAGTAAGGGTTGAACGTGTCCGGACTGTCCCCGATTTTTCGTATGCCTCCATAAGGCTACTTTTCACACGTTCATCGAATCACCCCCTTCTACCCATGTCTACCCATCGATTCCGCCCTCTTCTTGCATGCCTCCTGGGCGTCATCCTCCTCCCCCTCACTACGCTCCCGGCGAGCGCACAGTCGGCCCAATCGATTGCCGAGAAGATGAAGGCTCGCTACCAAGAACAACTGCAGAACGTGGACAACTACGTTGTGGAGACGAACATGCACACGTCGTACCACCGGAAGGTCATGAAAGACGGGGCCCCGGCCCTGGAAACAGAGGTCAAGATGAAAGGCCAGGACCAAAGCTCACTCTTCTCCGCGATGGGCAATGCCCCGACGACCACCTCCTCAAAGCCAGCCTACTACGAGGATCTTTCGGAGAACGCGACGTACGCGGGGACGGAAACCGTCAACGGCGTCAAATGCCACGTGCTAAAGGTCAAGAATCCGTCGAAGATGAACCGTGATGCACAGTCAATGACCTACTACGTGGACGCAGAAAAGTACGTCCCTACGCGTCTCAAGATGGTGCAGCCTCCGAAGAAAGAGGGAGGCAAGCCCACCGGAGTCGTGGTGAACTTCGAAGACTACCGCACGACGGAGGGGATCACCCTTCCCTGGCGCACGACGATGGACATGAAGATGGACATGTCCAAGCAGCAGCGCCGGCAGATGAAGAAAGCGATGCAACAGTTGGAAAAGCTTCCGAAGTCGCAGCGCGAGATGATGAAGAATCAAATGCCCATGTCCTTCGAGCGCATGAAGCGGATCATGAGTGGGGAGCCCATGACGATCAAGGTGCAGGACGTTCGCGTGAATGCAGACATTCCGAAAGGAATGTTCAATTAGACGCAGCCTCCCGGAGGGGGATCGGTTGCGCTGGATCTCCAGACAGAAGGACCGACGCCACGGATTCAACAGAATTCTTAGCGTGGCCCTCGATCCAATGGCGGTGGCCCCGGTATGAGGACGTGATCTTTTTCGTCCTCTTCGCCCATATCCCTCCTGCTGCACCATGGACCTTACCAACGCTGTGGCCGTCGTGACCGGGGCCAGCGGCGGCCTCGGCGCCCACTTTTCTCGCATGCTCACCGATCAGGGCGCAACGGTCTTCGGGCTCGCTCGGAGCACCGATACGCTCAACGCCCTCGAGAATGAACTTGGGGAGGCCTTCCACCCGATCACCTGCGACGTCCGGGCCGAGGCGCAGGTGGAGGCTGCCTTCGAGACGGTCAACTCGGAGGCGGAGCGGCTGGACGTACTGATCAACAACGCCGGGCTCGGGCAGTTCGGGCCGGTAGACGACCTCGATACGGACGCCTTCGACGTCCAGATGGACACCAACGTTCGGGGGGTCTACCTCTGCACCCGGGAGGTCGTCCCCACGATGCGGGCGCAGAACGAAGTGTCGGGATTTGGTGGTCACATCGTCAACGTCGCCTCCATCGCGGGCCTGCTCGGAAACCCGAACATCAGCGCGTACAATGCCAGCAAATTCGCCGTGCGCGGGTTCAGCGAGGCCGTGATGAAAGAGGTCCGCGAGGACGGCATCCGGGTCACCTGCCTGTATCCCGGCTCCGTGGACACCAACTTCTTCGACGTGGCCGGCTCGGAGATGACCGAGAATCCCCTCCAGCCGGAGGACGTGGCGGCGACGGTGCGGCACGTGCTCGCATCTCCGCCGAACCACCTCATCTCCGAGGTCGTGATGCGTCCGCTTCGGCCACATCGTGAGGAGTGAGGCTTGACCCGTGACGGGAGGACAAGCTCACGCGTCACGTCTCACACACGCATTGCGGCTGGCGACATCGGGGAGCGGAGGGCGTCCCCCGTGGAGTTCTTCCGTCCCTTCCGTCTACAGCTCCGTCTCGCCGATCGACTCGGCGGTCGGGGCGTCGCTGGGAGCGTACGGGCCGCCGTCCACGCGCTCATCGTCCTGCTCAATCAGGTAGTACCCGAGCAGCGCAATCCCGGTGGCCACCAGCAGGACGGCGTACGCGAGGGGCGACTCGAACGAGATCGCGAGGAGGTCGACAAACAAGAGCCCGGCGCCCAGGGCGAGCACGACGAGGCCCCACTTGAGGGCCGAGCGCGTGCTCGGCTCATTCCACCCCTGGTTGAGAAACCGATCCGCTTCGTCGGCCGATAGGTGCGCCTCCAGGGCCTTCCGGCGAATGCGCGTGTCTCCGATCACCTTGGCGATGTAGGCGATCATCGCGAAAAACCCGAGGGCGACAATAAAGGGACCAAATTCTGGCATCAGGATTCAGGGTTGGTTCAAAAGAAACAAGGGCGCGAGTGCACTCCGGCCCTGCGTCAACAGCGGACAGGCCCATCCCCGAATCGGTTGCATGGAGTGGTGGGCCAGTCTCGGGACCCTGCGCTATTCCCCCTCATTCTATCAGGGGTCCTTTGAGTGACCACGGGGGCTCTGCAAACCAGGACGCGGGGCTGTGCAACCCGTCCGCCGATCCCCTTGTCTACTGGGAACGCCATGGCCGACCCCGATTCTGACATCGACGAACGCGAGCTGGTCGAGCGGATCCTCGACGGGGAGCGGGAGGCGTTCCTGACTTTCGTCGACCGCTACGAGCGGCTCGTGAAGCACGTCGTCTTCCGCATGGTGGACGACGACCGCGACCGCGAGGAGCTGTGCCAGGACGTGTTTGTGCGGGCGCACCGCTACCTCGATGGATTTCGGTTCGAGGCGAAGCTGTCGACCTGGCTGGCCCGCATCGCCCGCAACACGTGCCTCAACCACTTGGAGAAGAAGGAGATGCCTCTCTACGCCGACGAGGCCTCTTCCCCCGACGGCAAAACGCCAGACGCCCAAGCAGCACTCAACCGTGTGCCCGACCCCGATGAAGACGTAGTCGAAACGACTGTGGACCGGCAGCGGCGGGACCTCGTGCGCGAGGGCATCAAGACCCTGTCGGAGCACTACCGGACGGCCCTCACGTTGTATCATCTGGAGGGCATGAGCGTATCACAGATCAGCGAGGTCATGGACAACCCCGAGGGGACGGTGAAGAGCCACCTGTACCGGGGCCGCAAAAAGCTGAAAGACTGGCTGCTCGAACGCTACCAACGCGAGGAGATTACGCTATGACAGACCGCGACCGTGACTTGCAGGACGCCTTCGACCGCGCCGCTCGGGGCGAGGGGACGCCGCCCGACACGGACCATGATCCGGAGGCGGCGGCCTACGAGGTGGTGTACACCACCCTGAGCGAGGAGCCCGAGGGGAACGACCTGCCCAACAACTTTGCCGAGCAGGTGGCCGATCGTGTGGGGCTCTCCCCCGATCCTGCGATGGGCTGGGCCGAGATCCTCCTGTTGTTTCTTATCATTGCCGGTGCGGGGGCGGGGCTCGTATGGATGCCCCCAACCGTTGCCGGCCTGCAGCAGAGTGCGGCGGCGGTCCTGAGATCGATTCAGGCGGTGTCGGGCCCCTTCCGGCTCGACGTGGTGATGGCGTCCTTTCTCGTACTGGTCCTGACGATTGGGCTCGACGCCCTTCTCGCCCGCCTGCGCCTCAGGCAACACTCGCCCTCCGTGTAGCTTTGCGGGCGGGCAGCGCCTCGTTCTGTCCGCGGAGCGGTTGCACCGGTGCGTGCCGGGCGCTATACTGAGGATGGATGGTCCCCTACACATCGCGCTTCGAATCGAATCCTCCTCTCCATGGATCGGCGTGACTTTACCAAGAACGCGCTGCTCGGCGCTGCTGGGGCGAGCCTGCTGACCGGATGTGGAAGCGAAGAATCGCCTGCAAGCGACGGCGCCGCCAATGTCCAGCCCAACAAGCAAGTTCGATGGCGGCTTGCCTCCAGCTTCAGCCGCTCGCTCGACACCATTTACGGCGCCGCCGAGGTGCTGTCCGAGCGCCTGAAGACACTTACGGACGGCAACTTCCAGATCCTCACCTACCCGGGGGGCGAGCTGGTGCCGGCTCTTGAAGTGTTGGGGAGCGTTCGCAACCGCACCGTAGAGATGGGCCACTCCGCCAGCTACTACTTTATTGGGAAAAACCCGGCCTTGGCCTTCGACTCCACGGTCCCCTTCGGCCTGACGGCCCGCCAGTACAATGCCTGGCTGCTCCACGGCGGCGGCATGGACCTGATGCGCAAGCTCTTCGCCGACTTCAACATCCTCAACCTGCCCGGCGGCAATACAGGCATGCAGATGGGCGGCTGGTTCCGGACAGAGGTTGACTCCCTGCAGGACATGAAGGGGCTCAAGATGCGCATTCCGGGCCTCGGGGGACGCGTCATGAGCGAGATGGGGGTCAACACGCAGGTGCTTCCGAGTGGGGAGATCTACCCGTCGCTGGAACGCG
Organism: Salinibacter sp.; assembly: GCF_042218895.1. Classification (NCBI taxonomy): domain Bacteria; kingdom Pseudomonadati; phylum Rhodothermota; class Rhodothermia; order Rhodothermales; family Salinibacteraceae; genus Salinibacter; species Salinibacter sp. The sequence goes on from NZ_JBDGQQ010000069.1 coordinate 13,085, forward strand.
GCGCCATCGACGCGGCCGAGTGGGTGGGGCCGTACGACGACGAAAAGCTCGGTTTCCACGAGGTCGCTCAGTACTACTACTACCCCGGCTGGTGGGAACCCGGCCCCGCCCTGACCTTCTACGTCAATCGCGACGCCTACGACGGCCTTCCGACGCAGTATCAGGAAGCCCTCAAAACGGCAGCCCGCGAGGCCAGCCTTCACATGCTCGCGGCGTACGACCACAAGAACCCAGCCGCCCTCGACCGCCTACTTGAGAAGGACGTGACGCTTCGCCGGTTTCCCGATGAGGTGATGCAGCGTGCGCAGGAGGTGACGACTCAGCTTTTGGAAGACAACGCGTCCGGCAACAAGCAGTACCGGGAGATCTACGACGCTTACAAAAGTGCCCGGTCGGACGCGTACCAGTGGTTCGGCACGGCCGAGGCGGCGTATTCGAATTTTGCCTTCCCTGAACCCGGTGCGTCCGCCGGCGCGTCCACGTAACACAGGCGTGATGGCGGTCGATGCCGTATCGGCCACCGGCGCGATGCACTGGCGTCCTCCCTCTCCGCGTCTCGCCCTGCGCTCCTGCTCCCATCCGGAATGCTCTCTCCCGTCTGGGATCTTCTGGAGGCAAAGGTTTTTCCCGCCGCCTCAACCGACGAACTCTTTAATCCGTACCGTGGCCGCCGAGACGACCTCGACGTGCCGGACGCCCCGGCCCACCGTCGGGACAACCTGCGCCGCTATCTCGACTGTTTCGACGGTCCCCCGCCCCTGTTTCTCCTTCTCGAAGCGCCAGGTCCCTGGGGGTGCCGGTTCTCGGGGGTTCCAGTGACGAGTGAATCACAGCTTGCCGACCCGGACTTCCCGGTCGACGGCACCCCCACGAGCCGCGAGGACGTGCCGATCACGGAGTACAGCGCGTCCATCTTCTGGCGAGTCCTGGAGCCGTACTTCCCTCGTTTCTTCGTCTGGAACAGCCTCCCGCTCCATCCGCACGACCGCGACGACCCGCTGTCCATCCGCACGCCTCGCCGCTCCGAGGTGCGGGAGTGGCACGACCTTCTGCGTGCATTGCTCGACGCTCTTGATCCCGACCGCGCGGTGGGCGTCGGCCGGAAGGGGGAGCGTGCCCTCGCAGAGGTGGGGGCCGACCCAACCTACGTGCGGCACCCTTCGCAGGGCGGAGCGAACAAGTTCGAGGCCGGGATGGAGACGATTGTGGCGGAGATGGAGATAGAGCCTGTCTCGTTGCGTTGACCTCCGCCCGCAGAGAAACGAGGATCGTTCAATCTCCCCGAATACAAACGGGGGGGAGCGGGGATCTGGGGGCCTCCCGCCCCCAGTGAGAGTAGGCTGGGAGGAAAGAAGTCTCTGAACACGCGGGCTGGGACCCGAAAGCGGACTCAAGTCCAGAAACTGCGCGAGGAGGAAGCGGGTCCGACTCCTCATGCAACTCCGTTTAGATTGATACGCCAGTGCCAACATGGCCTTTCACGAGCGGAGTCGAATTTGGCTCCGACAGCATTTCCATACGGAACGTATAAAACGACAGCCCCTTAGCCCAAAGCGCTGTCGGTCGAGAGAGCGGACAGGTGCGCCTGCGGCTGCTTCGCCGTACCGATGGGGAGCGCCTATGTCCACATGTTCACGGATTCACCTCTGGTTTTGCAACGGTCTACACCGACGAATGGAAAAGCTACAGCCAGGTCGAACGAGACCGAAAGACCGTCTGTCACGGACACAGGAAATGGGCACAGGATGACGACGGGGACGGCATTTCGAGGTACACGTGAACACGATCAGGGGCCTTTGGACCAAGCTGCGCAACTTTTTGCATCCCTTCCGAGGGGTCCACTGGAAACAC